>CAXMTO010000242.1:0-83480 GCA_964196355.1 uncultured Myxococcota bacterium | reverse complement strand
TGTAGACTGAGGCGCGACATCCTCCCACACTACGATGACCTTTCAAACCAACCATGCCATGCGAAGCGGCTTCTTCAATGAATTTTGGTTCAAGATTGTTGTCGGAGAGCCTGAAAACGACATTCATATCGGATCTGAAATTTTGATCAATGGGACTACGATAGTACCCACCGCTCTTTTCAATTGCATCATACAAAAGACTTGCTTTTTTCTGATTCAATTCGGCCATAGCCGGCAAACCTCCCAGCTGTTTCATTCTTTCCAGGACCAGTTTCATAGCATAAATCGGAAATACCGGTGGTGTGTTATACAGTGAGTTTTTTTCAGCATGGGTTTTATGGTTCATGTAGGCAGTTAAAGAATCGGAACATTGCTCCAGCATGTCGTCACGAATGATAACTACAGTTACACCAGACGGACCAAGGTTTTTTTGAGCTCCCGCATAAATAAGACCAAATTTTTCAATTGGGACAGGCCGGCTTAATATGTCACTCGACATATCGCAAACAATGGGGACACTGGTGTCGGGCCAATCTTTCCACTGAATACCTCCAATGGTTTCATTAGAAGTTATGTGAAGGTAGCTTGCCTCAGGATGTACAGTCAATGATGCAGCATCAGGTAATGACTTGTATCCATTATCAGCACCATCATAGATAACATTGACCTTCCCAATCTTGATAGCATCGGCATTGCCAGCATAAGGGCAAAAGTCAACTCGGCGACAGCGATAGAGGAAGCTTGAGGAGTGTTATTAACACTGATGTTTCGAGTCGCAGGATAACTGGTGTCTATATTGTCAATTCCGACACCACCGCGAATGATCAACTTTAGGTTAGGCGCATTATCAATATACTCTCTGGTACATTTTGTCTTACTCCTGATAAGAACAACCTCCGCCTCAGAAAGATGCTCTTGATCATTCGTTACATCTCCAAAAACTCGCAATTTCTCTTCAAACTTTGGGCTAAATGCATCCGAAATGAGGATTTTCATGAATTTCTCCCCAATTTTTTCAACTATTTTTTTCTGGCTTGTTTAGCAGGATCTGTTCATTTGTAATTTCAGGGAAATCTGAATCATCCAGATATTTGAAATATTCGTCCAGATATGGGATTGGACCATCAGGACAAATAAAAGCACACACAATCTCCCCTTCCTCATTTCGTAATTCATCCAGAGAACTATCGCTTTTGCGTTTACTCAAATAATCCAATAATCCAGCCAATGCAAAACCTGAGCTCGGGCCGACAACAATACCCTGCCTACTTAATTCCATACTCTTTCGATAAGCATCAGCCGTTAGAACTTGTTGAATAGTATCAACATGTTTCCTCCAGTCAAAACCAATTAACTTGAGCAGTACTTCGGTCCTTACTCCCGGGATATAACTCTCAGCCTCTCTCATAACGCCAACTACTTGGAGATTCTTCTTTTGGTCTTTTAAGTAACTGGAATTACCAATAATGGTGCCTGTTGTTCCCAATCCTGCACAAAAAACGGTTATCTTTCCCTCGGTTTGTTCCCAGATTTGTTTTGCAGTCCATTTTTGGTGAGCTTTGGGATTGTCTTCGTTGTCATATTGCCCCGGATTTAACCAACCTTCTTTAAGACCAAGTTTTTTTGCTTTATAGATCCCACTTGCTGGATCAGTGGCACTGGGCTTCGCTGGTTCCTGGTTAACAATCGGATTTATGCCAAAAAACAATAACATCAAAAGCTTGTTCCAGGATATTTCGCTGGGGACAAAGGATTGAATATTATTTATCCCGAAAAGACGTGCCGCCACAGCAATAGAAAAAACTGTATTTCCTGAAGAATTTTCGATTATATTTTCTATACTCTCCAATTCTCCTTTTGCTGCCTTCTCAGCTATCATATTGTATGCAGGTACAGCTTTGACATTACCCAGGGATGTAAAAGTCATCAATTTTGCAAATATTTTTACCTTCTCAGAGAGAAATGGATTTAAATTTACAGGAATTTCTACAAGTGGAAAGTTGGGATTATTACCAGGATTAAGAAAACTCTTTATTGAGTTTTCTCCTTTGTGAACATTCAGATTTTTTTCCATTTTTATATTCCAGTAAGAGAAAATTGGTCTCATCAAAGGTGAATCTGCATTTGACGCCCGTATTCGCATGTCGCCATATTCGCATGTGGCTATATCGCTAATTGCCAAATTACCGTTTTGAAGAAACCATGTCAATAGTTTTTAACCTTATTTTCAAGTTTTATAGGTTAATCAAAATTGTTAATTATCATATCAGAGACGGTCCCGGTGATCCGGACCACTTCACAACTTAAAAATTCAGGGAGTTTTTTATAAGTGACTTCGAAAGATTTTACTCTGGTAACATCAGGCAACTTTCCAAATCTCCATAAAAATCGATGTTGCTATCGCAACAATCTTTTGTCAGAAAATGAAGCAGGTTCCTCACTTCCCGAATCTCCACTCGATAAACGATTTGCTGTTCAACACGTGTAGGAAATAAAAGTTTCGCTTGAGTGAGTATCTTTAAATGTCCCGTCATTGTCGATGGATTTGTTTTAAGCAGTTTAGCGATGACACCCGCCGGAAGTCCATTCGGTGATTCTCTGACTAATAATCGAAAAACAGAAAGGCGTGTCTCCTGACCTAAGGCTGATAAGGCTGCAACTCCTGACGAAAAATCCATTTTAAATGCCTATAAAAGTATGTTGAAAGTATTGTTTATCGGGGTTAAGTAACAATGTAATACTATATTGTTATCAGTGACTACAATTCTTTTCTTACAATAAAGGACAGTTTTTATACGATATCAAGATATGATGGACTCGTAAAAAACTAACACCCCACAAGGGGGTATAAGTATCTTGGTGATATATATAACCACATAATTTTAAGCTACATTCCTCAGCTTCTTGTTTATTATGACAGAATTTCTGAAGTAAGGTACTTATAAAGTTAAATTAGTGAGGGTTATCTGTGAAGGGGGAGGATATGCAGGATAGAGTGACTGGTAGCCAAATTCCCGAGTTCAGTAATCAAGCTATCGCCAATATCGCCCAAGAGCTATATGGTCTTGAAGGTAAAATATCCTCGCTTGTATCCTATGAAGACCAAAATGCGCGTATCAAAACTCAAAACTCTAGCTATGTACTAAAAATTGCTAACAATCGATTTGCTGCTGAGGCGCTACAAATGCAAATCGATATAATGGCATATCTAACAGACGCAGCCCCCGACCTGACTTTGCCGCGTGTGATTTCCAGCAAAAACGGTAAAAATATTGAAATTGTAAATGGATTTGCAGTTCGAGTTTACACTTTTCTTGAAGGGGATATATTAGGAAATGTTGCCAGAAGCCCTGAACTGTATCGCAATATAGGCAGTTTTCTAGGGCGTTTTTCAACCGCGATGCAAGGTTACAGCCATCCATATGCCCATAAACCAGATGATTTCTGGAACCTTGACAATGTCATGGCTTGCAATCTGTATCTTAACGATGTTGACGGAGCAGACTGTCGCGCACGTATCGAACGATTTTATGAGATATATGAAAAACACACACTTCCTAAATCCCTGCATTTGCGCAAATCAGTAATACATAATGATGTAAATGAGCAAAATTTACTGGTTGCGGCGCATAATCCAGACCAGATATCTGGTCTTATTGATTTTGGTGAACTACAATATGGGACCCATATAAACGAACTCGCTATTACTCTTGCTTATGCATTGCTGGGTGAAGATGATATTAATATGGCTGCCAGGCAAATAATCGACGGTTACACCGAAGTATTTTTACTAGAGACTGAGGAAATGGAAGTACTGCCAAACCTCATGGCGATGCGTCTGATCCAAAGCATTATCATGACCTCTAACAATGCAAAAAAATTCCCTGATAATAACTATATCTTGGTTTCACAAGAATCGGCGCGTAAACTTTTGCGGAGAATTGAAGGTGGAGAGCTTTCAATATAAGTCCTTGCTAAAGGAAATTGAGTACTTACAAATTCTTTTTTTATCAAACCCGACTGTGCTTACACAATAGCCCTCTGCCCAAAAGTGCCTTCCTAAATAGCCGTTGTTTTGAGTTCCATGTGCCTATCAAAGATCTAACACCCCACAAGGGGGTATTAGTACCTTGAAGGTGTTTCTAACATTCTGATTTCAAAATTGAAAATTTATTTTCTGTCACAAAAAATAAGAAATTTAAGAGTAAGGTACTGATAGTGCATTTCCCTTTGAGAAGAGTCACCGCTTCTGACACTGAATTCTTGGATGGAATTGACAAGACCGAGTGGACATTGCCTTCTTGCACATTGATTTCCAACACATCAAGCTTTTACCATTCACACAATACCTCCTTTACCCTTCCGAGTCGCCATCGCGGAAGATAAAAAGGCATTGCGGGTTAACCACAATTATACATGCATAGGTAAGCTGGGACCCTCCAGGAAAACTGGTGGATAACTCTTTATTTAACCAGGCATCCAAAAAGATTTGAGAAGATGTTATCCGATATGTGGTAGATTTTTTTTACCCTCATCTTCAGAAAGGCTGTCAATAATCTCCAATGGAATTGTCTTTTTTATTGACACGAAAAAAGAAACCAGTATATATGCGAATCTTCACAAAAATGTAGCCATTCAGCATTTTAAAACGCGTTAACGTATATATTAGTACCTTAAGTATTATATCCTACGTTTTTCAGCTCGGCAGAGGAGTACTGAAATGGGCAGCCGAAATTAATTTTATTAAGGTACTTTTGAGATAAAGGCGTTCATTTTCATAAAATATTTTAACCTCAGAGAGGAAAAAAATGGATCTTACAAAATTCCCCAGAAGACATTACCTTCAAGGACCAACTCCGATTGAATCCCTGCCCGCTTTTTCAAAAGCTCTAGGTGCCAAAGTCAATGTATTCATCAAACGTGATGACTTATTACCGGGGTGTGCAGGTGGTAACAAGACGAGAAAACTTGATTTCTGCATTGCAGATGCAATTGAAAATGGGGCAGATACCATCATTACCTGCGGTGCTGTCCAGTCAAACCATTGCCGACTTACACTTTCCTGGGCTGTTAAAGAGGGCATGGACTGTCATCTGGTACTCGAAGAACGTGTCGCCGGCAGCTATAAAGAAGATGGTTCAGGGAACAACTTTCTCTTTCAACTTATGGGTGTAAAAAGTATTACCGTTGTTCCAGGTGGTTCTGATATGCTCGGCGAAATGGAAAAAATTGCAGCAAAGTTGAAGCCCGAAGGGAAAAAAACTTATATTATTCCAGGAGGAGCATCAAATACCATTGGGGCTACTGGTTATGTCGCCTGCGCCCAGGAAATCCAGGAACAGCTCTTTGACATGGGATTGACAATTGACCACATGGTGGTTCCCAGTGGGAGTGCCGGTACCCATGCCGGTATCGTTGTGGGCCTGTACGGTATAAATGCAGGTATTCCTGTTACCGGAATAAATGTCAGTCGCCCTAAAGCTCTCCAGGAAGAAATTGTCCACAAATTGGCCCAGGACACTGCTCAACATGTGGGTGTCCGGGAAGAATTACCTGCCAGTGAAATTATCTGTTTTGACGAGTATGTCGGTGCTGGTTATTCCCTCCCAACAGATTCAATGATAGAAGCTGTCAAACTCCTTGCTCGAACCGAAGCTATCCTGCTTGACCCGGTCTACTCCGGAAAAGCAATGGCCGGCCTCATAGATCTGGTGCGCAAAGGGCATTTTCCACAAGGTGCAAATGTGCTGTTTTTGCATACCGGTGGTTCTCCAGCGCTCTATCAATATCTGGATTCTTTTAAGTAAACGACTTTATGGCAGATCTGACCCTCGCCAAAGCTGCTGCAAAGGCATTACTACGATGCTGATGAGAGGATGTCTATTGTGAGTCAGGAATAATCTTCTAGGCCGGTTCTCGGCCGGTACGACGGATAGCAGACCTGGCCAATATCCGGAGACTGTCGAAATAAGGCACCGCTACGTCTTTTTGTGCCAGAGCCAACGGGATCTCGGTACAGCCGGCGATTATGCCCTGGGCACCACGCTGGATGAGATGGCCAGCCGCATCTGCCATGGTATCAGTGATGTCCGCACGACTGCGGCCCGAATTCTCATTTTTTAGATCACCAATGGCTTCCATAACCTGCTGCTGCACTGGATCACTGCATACCAAGGTTTCAATTCCCTCATCTGCCAATCGTTTCTGGAAGATCTGGCTTTGGACAGTACCATTGGTGCCGAGAAGACCGACAGTTTTGACCTTTGGATGGACCCGGGAAATGTAGTTTGCCACTGCATCCAGAATGGACAGAACCGGTGTGTCACACTGTTCCAGCAGCTCTTCGAGAAAATAGTGCACGGTTACACAGGGAATGATAACAAAATCAGCACCGGCACGTTTTAGTGTCTCCATGCCCTTTAGCAAAACAGGAACAGGTGAAGCCCCATCTTCCAGAATTGCCGAGGTTCTGTCCGGTACTTTTGGGTTGTCAACGATGATAATCTGAAGGTGCTCCTGATCACATCCTGCCGGTGTGTTCTTGACCAGCTTGCCGAAACAATCGACTGTCGCTTCAGGTCCCATGCCTCCCAAAACCCCAATCACCGGTTCTTTTTGCATCTTTATTATCTCCGCTATTTAACACCCCACAAGGGGGTATAAGTACCTTGGCAAAGCCCATCTCGTGAGTGACACAAAGCATGGTCATGCCCCCCTTGGCCAGATCGATCATAACATCCAGGACCTCCTTGATCATTTCCGGATCCAGGGCCCTGGTGAGCTCGTCAAACATCATATAGGTTGGTTCCATGGACACAAGGGGCGTGCGATTGCAACTCGCTGCTGCTGCCCCCCCCTGACAGGTTGGCGGGATAGGCGTCCGCTTTTTCTACCATGCCAACTCTCTTCAGAAGCTCCATGGCTTTGTCATGTGCCTTCCCCTTTGCTCGTTGTACAAGGTTCATTACGATGAATGCCGTCCATGGTTCCCGACCAACAGCACCGTTGATGATCTGTTTAGTGGCAATAGGTAAACCGGACGAGGCTTATCTTTTTTTCTGCTCTATTAGAAAGTATACTTTCACTCTATTAAGGGTTCTCGCCTTGAATAGAAAGAGTTTCACCATCTTCGATACTCTTGCCGGGGTAATCTTCTTCGTCTACCAGGGAATTAATAACACAATTTCTGCCAATCTTATGTTCGGCAGGTATTCGACTCCCCTTGCCTATCAAGGTAATCCCCGTGTAAAGATGACTGGGATTAAGTCTGTTGACGACTGTGTGATTACCGCCTGAACCAACAACTGCTCCAGCTCCAATATGCGCTCTTTTATCTAAAATGGAATAATCGACAACTGCTCCCTTTTCTACCGTGCAGTCTGCGAAAAGAATTGAATCCCTGACAACAGCACCTTCCTCAACAGTCACCCCGGGAGCAAGTACGGAATTTATCACTTCACCCTGAATATTGCTGCCGGCCGAAATGAGAGAGGACTGTACCCGGGTATTAAAACCAAAACGGGCAGGAGGCCTGTCGGCCAGCCTGCTGCCAGACTCAATATTTGTTCGAATATTCCATTCTTGTGGCGAAATTCCGCTGTCTTTTTTGATCATATCCATATTGGCCTCCCAATATGTCTGAATCGTACCGACATCACGCCAATAGCCATAAAAAGGATAGGCGTACACATTGTCATTCTCAATGGCACGCTGCAAGATATGCATACCGAAATCGATTTCAGTCTTATCTTTTGCAAGGGTATCAAGAAGATAATTGTAATCAAAGACATAGATACCCATGGAGGCTAGATTGGTCTTTGGTTCTTTGGGCTTTTCCTCCCACTCTATAATTCTATCTCTTTTATCAATGATTCCCGCACCGAATTGATGAATTTCACTCTTTGGCACCACCATCATTGCAACGGTTACATCACTTTTTTTTGCTCTATGAAATTCGATCATATCATCCAGATTCATATTATAAATATGATCTCCGGAGAGAATGACTACCTCTTTTGCCGGATTGGCCTTGATATAATCGATATTTCGGCGTACAGCGTCCGCAGTCCCCTGATACCAGTCTGATTCAAGTTCACCGGTTCGAGGAGGCAATATTTTCACCCCCCTGCCCCTTCCAGTAAAGTCCCAGGCCTCTCCGGTGCTTATATGATCCATCAACGACAATGGTTTGTACTGTGTCAGAACACCAACTTTCTGTAATCCGGAGTTCATCACGTTACTGAGGCTGAAGTCAATGATTCTGTAAATTCCGGCAAAAGGCACTGCCGGTTTTGCCCTATTTTGAACCAGTATATTCAATCGACTTCCAACTCCGCCTGCCAGGAGAAGTACCAGTGCATCTTTAAACTTTCTCATTTGAAGACCTCCCCGGGGCTAATTCGCAACGGCCATCTCCCACTTTCCATCTGTGGATATACAGTGGCTCCCTCTCCAATATGCGTCCCCGGCGGGATCTGGTTGTTCCAACCCAGCACGGTTACATCGGACTCTGTGTCACAAACGTCGGGACCCACACTCGCGCCAGCACCGAAGCTGTTATTGACATCACTGACGACCTTATTGAGCCGGCAGTTTTCTCCTACTCTATTTTTAAAAAAGAGTACGGAATTTTTTACTACTGCGCCCTTCGCAACATGAACACCGGGAAAGAGAACCGAGTTAATTACAGTTCCCTCAACCTTACAGCCGTTATAGATGTGGCTGTTTTGTACAACTGCATCATCCCCAAGGAGGGCAGGTTCATTATCACAGATTCTTCTGTGCTCCATATTGGTCCTGAACACCCATTTTTCAAGATCGATGAGAGGCCTGGAGCCAAGGATATCCATATTTGACTGCCAGTACTCTTTTATCGTCCGGGTGTAGCCCCAGTAACCTTGAAATTTATAGCCATACACTTTGGCATTCTGAGCGAGAAGCATAGGAATGATATCCCGACCGAAATGAAACGATTCTCCTCTCTGATTTTCCTCCAGGGCACGATAGAGGACCTCCGGCTTAAAACAGAGTATCGTCATTGAGGCCCACTCAGATGCAGGATTCTCAGGTTTCTCCCAATAATGCCTGACTTTCCCTCCTCGAGAGCCATCCTCTTCATCAACTGATGCCAGGCCAAACCTGTGAGCTTCTTTTCGTGGAACTTTGGTGAAAGCGATCGTCAGGTCTGCGTCCTTTTCATAATGGTAGTCAATCATATCCTGGTAATCCATCTTATAGACATGATCTCCAGAAATGATGAGTATTTCTTCAGGTTTATGATATTGAACAAAGTCAAGGTTTTTGTACACCGCATCAGCTGACCCCCTATACCAGTCTGCCGCTTCAGAATCCATAAATGGGGGAAGTATGGACACATGGCGGTAACGGCCAATCATATCCCAGGCTGCGCCGGTTCCGATATGATTGATGAGGGAAAAACTGCGATATTGACTGAGGAGCGCCACTTGCTCGATCCCCGAATTCATCAGGTTACTCAGTGGAAAGTCAATTACCCTTCCGAATCCTCCGAAAGGAACCGCCGATTTGGGACGGAAATATGTCAGGACATTGAGCTCATCCACTCTGCCGCCCGCCAAAATCATCGCCAGCGTAGTAGGTTTCAGCATGCTGTTCACCTTCCGGTTGTCAGTACCTTCGAAATGATTTTCTGAGCATTTTTATCCTTCCAGTAAACACTGCAGGCTTCCCTCTCTCTTCAAAGGGTTAGCCCGCATTTCTCATAAACTTTTTGATTTGAACCGCAATATCAAGAACTGATTAGAAGTTGACTAAACCCTCAGATACCAGACTGTATTTTGTTTCAAATCAAAAAGTTCACCCTGCAGGCCTACAGATTTTTCCGCAGCTGCTTCGTTGCCGAGCATTTGCAGTAGCTTACTACGGCCTCATGCCCGGCGCCTCGACCTGCGAAAAACTTTGTTGGTGAGAAATCCGGGTTAGGATAACAGAAAATTTAATCCGTTAATGATACCTTTAATTATATAACGAACTCCATTAGTTAATGCTATAGATAAAATCCGCAGTTCGATTCATTGGACTGACTATATGTGGCGCATGATCAGCCGTTTCAATGTATCCGAGGAGAATCCCTTGCAATTGGTGTTCAGGTTTTTCAATGGTACTTCTGCTCTGGCAGCACCTTTATGCCCACCTGCGGACCCCAGCGAACCGAATATCCGGCCGGCAAGTTTCCCGGCACTTTTCCGATATCCATCGCAGCGAAAAATGACAACCAGCTTTTCTCCGTGAATACCGGAAACAAACACCCAGTCAATTGCACCAACATGATTGAGAAAATCAGCAACAATAACAAGAACATCAGGACTTCTTACCCTCCCGACATGACTGTAATATTTCCTCTTTGAATATTTTAACTCCGACAAAGCGATATTAAAATATTTCAATTCTGAAGGTCTGAGATCGGTGAGTTCAAACTTTCGAACCAGATCTCTGTTGGCGATATTAAAAAGATATCGAAACGAAATACCATCAGCCAGCACAGATTTCTGCTCAAAGTTCTGCGTATCAACCTTGATTCCGTAAAACAGGGCCGTTGCCAGGGCAACTGACGGTTTCATCCCGGCCGCACGCAAGTACTCGACGGCCATCGAAGAAGTTGCCCCATATTCCGGACGAATATCGATAAACGCTGCGTCCCAGTCACCGCTCACAGGATGATGGTCGATAATGGCATCAATTTTCAATTTCTCAAAACAGGGAAGATGATCCGGTTGAGAGTCAACCATAACCTTCTTGTCGAAATCGTCAGTCTTTACATCTTTCAGACGTACCAGGGGAATCTTCAAACGGTCAACCATTGCGACATTGTTGAGACGTCTGATTTCGTTGGGATGGGTTATTGTAACGCTTTTTACCCGGTAACGAAGAAGCTTTTTTACGGCCAGAGCAAAAGCAAGAGCATCGGGGTCGGCATTTATAACAACTAGAACCTTGTCTTCTTTCTCAAAAATATCCCAGAAAGCATGCAGCCTATCCCTCGCTGTCTTTTTGTATTGATGCTTATCTTGACAATCATTTAATCGTTTTCGTTTCGCAGCCATAAATGGTAACAGTGTCATTTTACAGAAATACGCACACGACCTGCAGCACGGAGGCTTAAGCCTCACTATGGAGCTGGCACCGCAGACTGATTTCAAATGCAATTGATCAACTATATTTTGTAGCTCGTCGTGCCAATTGCGCTAAAATGCCAGCCACCTCCTCTAATATTCAGTCCCTCATGTAATCCTGGAAGTAGGATAAGGGGACAACTCAGCATTGCCAGATACCTGCCCCAGAAATCAGGGGGGCCAACAACCACCAAAACCCAACAAAAACAAGCACTTCCACCACATAGCAATACCACGGCAAGTCTTCACCATACCACACTGGATATTTCAAATGCAAGTTTTGAAATAAAGGTGTGCTGTTGACTCGTAGAAACTTTATCCAGAGTGGAGATACTCTGGACAATACCGGGCTTGACGCAAGTCTGTGATAATGGTACCTACACCTGAGCAGCTGCCGTAACAGAAGACACTTGGCTACCTTGAAAAATTGCTTTTTCTTCCAATCTCTGCGTTATGGAGAAAATTTTCTCCATGCCTTGATCTTGATCAAAAAATCTAATTTTTCAAGACAGCCACTTTTTTAATAATTGTACTATTATGAGAATACTCATTGCCATTGCCTTTGGAGGAGGATTGGGATCGCTTAGTCGATACGCCATAACCTTTGGTGCAGAAAAACTGACACCTGCAAACTTTCCATTGGGAACACTCATCGCAAACCTGTCAGGCTCACTGCTTATCGGCATTTTCTGGTGTTACTTCGACCGGGTTCATATCAGCAACGAATTTCGGCTGTTTCTTTTTACCGGTTTCCTTGGTGGGTTCACAACATTTTCCACCTTTGCCAGGGAAACTGCCCAATACTTGGGGATGGGGAAACCAATACACGCTTTGAGTTATATGTTCGTGAGTAACGTACTGGGACTGGGTATGGTTATCTTAGGTTTCTTTCTCTGTCACCGTTTTTTCCGTTTTTAGTACCTTACTCCAGAAAGACTGCAATAAAAAACAAGAAACTGAGGAATGTAATTTAAAATTATGTGGTTACATATACCAATGTGGTTACATATACCACCAAGGTACTTATACCCCCTTGTGGGGTGCTAGTACCTTATAAATTATTTTCTGCGGGTTTTTCCCGAAATCACCCCCGTTCATCGGAATCAAATTTTCGGTATTCACCTGTATAGTTCAGTTAGAGGTTTTTGTGAATCTTCTCAACCGATATTTACTCAGTCAATTTGTAAAATATTTCTTCACCGTTAATGCCGGCTTTGTATCTATCTATCTGCTTGTCGATTTTTTTGAAAAATTTGATGACTTCAGTAATGGAGGAAAACCTCTTTCTCTGGCTCTCAAGTATTTCCTCATGACCATTCCTTCTGTTGTAGATCAACTGAGTCCTGTATTGATTCTTTTATCCGGAGTCATCAGCATGGGAATGCTTAATCACACAAACGAATTGGTTGCGCTAAAAGCCGGCGGGGTTCCTCTCAGATCCATTGTGCGCCCATTTCTGGTGGGTTCGGTGGTCTTCACAATGCTCTTTATTGCCGCCGCAGAATGGCTCCTGCCTGTCACTATTGCGACCACAAACAACATCTGGTATGAACAACTGAAAGGAATGGTTCCTCTAGGAATCATGCGCAACAATCGTTATTACTATAAGGGTCAAAATGGATTTTATTCCTTTAGGTGGCCTAACACGAACAACTATATTTTTAGAGATTTTTCCTACTCCAGATGGAATGAAAAGTATAATATTGAAACCCTGGTCACCGCGAGGTTTGCCGACTGGGACACCAAAAAAAATCGCTGGGTACTCAAACAGGGGCAGGTACAAAAACAGGACGGCTCAAACTACCAAATAAAAAACTTTAATTTCAAACAGTTAACCCTACCTGAAAAGCCGGAGGATTTTCTTGTCCCCCGCAACAAATCTGCAGAAATGCCGCTCACTGAGCTCTACAGAGAGATATCTCGTGCAGAGGTCGAACATGAGATCATAGCCGCCCGAACAACTTTTCTTGGCCGAATTTCTTATATGCTGCTTGGTATACCGCTACTCCTGCTTGGCCTGCCCATTCTTCTTTTTTCTTATCGAAAATGGGGAAGAGATCTATCAGTTGCTATTCCAGCCAGTTGCGGCCTTGCCTTCCTCGCATGGGGACTGTGGGGCGCCCTCCAGTCCCTGTCCATTGCCGGAATTGTCTCTCCAATGCTGGCGGCAGTTTCCATTCACATCGTTTTTTTCTTTACCGGTTTTTTACTTCTGAAAAGAGAAGATAGGTAGAAAAGCTTTCTCAAAAAAGAAAAGGGTTAATCCGGGTTAGAATAAATGCTCTTATTCTTTCTCAATAGCTAAAAGCTCAACCTCGAAGACCAGAACAGAATTAGGTTGAATTGAAGGTGCAACGCCCTGCTCTCCATAGGCAATATCGGAAGGAATAACCAACCGCAGTTTAGTTCCGACATTCATCAGCAGCAGAGCTTCACTCCAGCCCTTGATAACCTGCCCAGCATTAAACACTGCCGGTTCACCACGCTTTACTGAACTATCGAACTCTTTACCATCAATGAGCGTTCCAACGTAGTCTACTTTTACCTTGTCAGTTGCCTTTGGTTTTTCCCCTTCCCCCTGGGTGATCACTTCATACTGGAGCCCACTCTCAGTTACGATCACACCTTCTTTCTTCTTGTTTTCTTCGAGATACGCATCGCCTGCGGCCTTATTTTTGGCCAGCATTACCGCCATTTCTGCTTTCTGCCGCTCCTGCATTTTCACAGCGAATTCTTTTTGAACTGCAATCATTTCCTCTGAAGTAAGAGCAGGTTTTGCATCATCATAGGCATCTTTAATCCCTTGAAGTAATAATTCCTTCTTGATATCTCCTCCGGCTCCTTTAAAATAGTTTCCTACCTCAAACCCCATGCTATAGCTCAGTTTGTCTTCAAAAGTTTCCAGGGCTACCGGGGTTTCCGGCTGACCTGCAGCAAAGACAGTAGCAGGGACGATGCAACAGATAGTCAATAGCGCCGATACAAATTTCTTTTTCATCAGATAAATCCTTTTTAAAAAATGTTTTGAACTTGTTTAAAGTCCACTATACTGTTGAAGTTGGCTAACATATATCTTTGTTAGACCCTCTTGCAGCACATACAACTTTTACAATGCCACCTAGGAGGCTGTCCGAGAATGCCCCTTGCATTCAAGTACATACGATTTTACTATTATTTACGACACCACGACCAGCGTTATTCCGCGGTTCCCCTTGTTAAAGTTGCCATCCGTACTCAACTGCGGATATCGCTGAAGAAGCACTTTAGTCGGCCCGAATTTTCTGGAAAAATCCTCTCCCGCAATGTAATCACGAATCCTGCCTTTGCTCTTCATAAAGTCCAAATTTTTTCGGCATTCTAATCGAATACGACCACCCTTGCCACTGGAGCCATAGCCGTGAATCAAGGTCAACACTTGTATATTGTTTTTTGCTGCATCCTCAACTCCATCATCTAATTTTTGTAGTGCTACCTGAAGCACTGGATGCCCTTGCTCGAGGTTGATCGTTTTTTTGACGAACTCCCTGATCTGTTTAAGATGCTCTTTATCCTGTTTACTTCCACAAAACTTGCAATTCAGACTACTTGCAGATATATCATTCCCACAAACTTGACAAACCCCCATAAGGCTGCTCCAAGATATTACTCCCGATAAGTGGGACTCTATTTAGTACCTTACTCCAGAAACACTGCGATAAAAAACAAGAAACCGAGGAATGTCTTTTGAAATTATGTTGTTAGGTATCTCACCATGGCCCTAACCCCGCCTGACAGTTATCACTGCGGGTAACTGCCTGAGATGTTGAATAAGAACATTGAGATGCTCTAAATTCTCCACTTCCAGAGATACTTTTAATTCCGCCAGGTTTGCCGGGGTAGTATGAGCTGACATTTGAACAATATTTGCATTATCATGGCTGATGGCCCCACTCACCTCTGCAAAAACCCCCCTGCTGTCTTCCGCCGTTATATGAAGAGCAACCTTAAACTGCTTTTCAGGAATACCGGTCCAGGTGACATCCAGCCATCGTTTAGGATCCGAACTGAGGAGGTTGACACAGTCACTCCTGTGTACTGAAACACCCCGTCCCATCGTGATAAAACCAACAATGGAATCACCTGGTACGGGTTGACAGCATTGACTTACCTTCACCAGCATACCGTCAACACCATCTACTTTAATACCGGACTTTTCCTGTTTTGCAGATCTCCCAGATTGACTCACCAGCACACCTGTCTGCTCTTCAGGTGACAATTCCATCGAGGTTTGTTCTGCATCCTTTCGCAATTCAGGAGGCAGGAGTGCTTTTCCAAGGGTCTGAACAGGTATTGTTCCGCTTCCAATCTTAACGAGCATATCATCTAGAGAGTTACAGCGCAGGTCCTTCAACAGCATCCTGATATGTCCGTTCTTGATCATTTTTTTAAGCGTTGTATCGTGCTTTCTGATCTCCCTCTCGCATATTTCCCGACCCAGAATAAGTGCTCTCTCTTTTTCTTCCCGCCTCAGCCATGATCGTATCCTGGCCCGTGCCCTGCCTGTTTTTACCAGATCCAGCCAACCTCGTCTTGGAATCTGGTTGGGCGAGGTGATAATCTCAACTATATCACCACTCTGCAGCCTGTACTTCAAGGGAACCTGACGGCTGTTTACTTTTGCCCCGACACACCGATCTCCAACCTCTGTGTGTATGGAGTAGGCAAAATCAATAGGGCAACTCCCCAGTGGAAACTCCTTCACCTCACCTGTCGGAGTCAGGGCGTATACATCAGGGTCGTACAATTCCCCCTTTACACTATCGAGAAATTCCCGTGGATCTTCAACATCCTTGAGTGAAGAGACAAGCTTTTTTAACTCGTGGCAAAGCTTTGCATCTTTTGAAGAAATCTTCTGACCTTCTTTATAAGCCCAATGAGCTGCGACACCTTCCTGGGCGACCAGATCCATATCTTCCGTACGTATCTGAATCTCAATGAAATGGTCACGCGGGCCTACAACAGTGGTATGCATTGACTGATAATTGTTGGCTTTTGGAACAGAAATAAAATCTTTAATTCTCCCGGGAACGGGAGCCCAGTTTGTGTGGACTGTTCCCAGTACCTCGTAGCACTCATTAATGGTATTGGTTATTATCCTGAACGCTACTTTGTCATATACCCTTTCCAGAGTGATATTCTGGGCTACGAGCTTTTTGTAGATTGAGTAGAGGTGTTTAGGCCGCCCAACAATACGCACTGGCTTGATATTATTTTCATCCAGTTTTTCCTGGAGAATGGTGATAACCTCATCGACATATTTCTGCCTCTCTTCCAGTGAGCTTTCCAGCGTACTGGAAAGCTCTGAGTGTTCTTCCGGATAGAGAAACTTGAAAGAATGATCTTCCAACTCCTGCTTTAACCAGTCAATTCCAAGCCTGCTGGCGAGCGGTGCGTAAAGATCCATGGTCTCACGGGCGATCTCAACCTGCTGCTCCCTGTCAACCATATCGAGCAAAAACATGTCCATCAGTCGATCTACAAGCTTGACCAGTAAAACGCGGATGTCTTCGGCGATGGCCAGCAGCATTTTTCTGACGTTTTCTGCCTGATTCGCTATTTTGCTATTATAACGGAGTTTGGTTATCTTCGTTGATCCTTCGACAATTGAAGCAACCTCTTTACCGAATTTTTCCTCTAACTCCTCTAGTGTAATACCTTCTTTGAGCACACCATGCAGCATACCGGCAAGAACCGTATCCAGATCGAGGTGCATGGACGCCAGGGTAGAGGCAACCTCAAGGACGTGCGATAGATAGAATTCTCCGGAAAAGTGCTGTTTACCGTCATGCACCCGGCTAATAATTTCCCACGCATCATCTATAGGAGTAAGATCTACACCTTGCAGGTAGTTTGAGGCAAGGACTTTCAACCCTTCCGGGTCGATGGCGGACCGCTCTAGCATATTCACGAATAGTCAGTTTTTTCAGTAGTTTCAGCAGATATTTTCGACAACAGTGCCGGAATGAGATCGTCAGGAGACATCTCTTCGACAACACCATTCTTACGAGCTCTCAGTTCGACCTTTCCACTGTTACTCAGGCTTTTTCCAACGGTAACTCTAAACGGTATCCCTAACAGATCTGCATCTTTAAACTTTGATCCAGGACGCTCATCCCGATCATCAAGGAGAACATCTATGCCCTGAGCCTGAAGCTCGTTATATAGTCCCTCTGCCGCTCCAGTGATTTTTTCATCTTTGAGGCCAAGGTTGAGAATGATGACGGTATATGGCGCCAGGGGAACAGGAAATATTATCCCGTTTGCATCATGATTTTGTTCAATTGCGGCAGCAACCACCCGGCTGACCCCAATACCATAACAACCCATTACAAATGGTTTTTCCTGACCGTCGCTATCCTGGAAAGTTGCTTCCATAGATTCTGAATAGCCGGTACCGAGCTTGAAGACATGACCTACCTCAATCCCCTCAGCCAACTCAAGTCGACCACCACATTCCGGACAGGGATCAGAAAGTGCAATCTGTCGCAAGTCAGCAACTGCGTCAACCTGAAAATCCCGGCCAAGGTTGACATTTTTCATATGATAGTTCTTTTCATTACCGCCAACATAGAAGTTCCGCATTGCCTCTACTTCCTGGTCAGCGACAATTTTTATTGGCAGCCCGACCGGGCCAAGATATCCCGTAGGTACCTTGGTAGTATCGTATACCTGATTGGCATCGGCAATTTCAACGTCAGCGACACCGAGAAGGTTTTTTAGTTTAACCTCTTCCACCTCCCTGTCTCCTCTGACAAGTACGGCAACGGGCTGATCATCGGCCATAAAAACAAGCGTTTTAACAAGTTGGCTGGAGGAAATATTCAAGAATTCGCATACCGTATCGACTTTTCGTTTTCCTGGAGTTTCTATTTTTTCTAATTTTTCCAGCGGTTCGATGTTCTCTTTTTCCCTCAGTTTTACTACTGCTTTTTCCATATTCGCAGCATACTCACACTCCTTACAAAAGAAGACAGTATCCTCACCAGTCTCGGCCAAGACCATAAACTCATGAGAAAAACTACCACCAATAGCTCCGGAGTCTGCCTGAACGGCGCGAAATGCCAAACCACACCGGGTAAAAATGCGCTGGTAGGCCTGATACATTTTCCGATAACTGATTTCAGCGGCCTTATCGCTCACATCAAAGGAATAGGCATCTTTCATAATAAATTCACGCCCTCGCATGAGGCCGAATCGGGGCCTGATTTCATCACGAAATTTTGTCTGGATCTGATAGAGATTAATCGGCAGGTCCCTGTAGGAATGCACGTCCTTTCTCACAATATCAGTTATTACTTCTTCATGGGTTGGGCCGAGACAGGACTCTCTTTCATGTCTATCATGAAAACGTAGGAGCTCGGGCCCATATTTTTCATAACGGCCACTCTCAGCCCATAAATCGGCAGGTTGAACCATAGGCAAGAGCAGCTCCTGGGCTCCGGCTCTGTTCATCTCTTCCCGTACAATATTTTCAACTTTGCGAATAGCAGCAAGGCCATAGGGAAGGTAGGAATAAATTCCCGAGGTGAGTTTACGCATAAATCCTGCTCGCAGCATCAATCTGTGACTCGCGATTTCCGCTTCAGCAGGAATTTCCTTAAGGGTTGGCAACAGCGTTTGAGAATAGCGCATAAAGTTAGTATGACTCAATAGGTTAGCAGTTCTTACATCTTGATATTTCTTTTTTTTGTCAACAAAAACAGCTGGTTTATTTAGTACAGATCATTACCAGGAGGGGGATGTCCACGAGAATACTTCTGCCACGCCTCGACCTGAAACAAAAAAGCTGCCATGCAGAGTATCCCTTAATCGGTAACGTGGTTTTTATGCCACTCATGCTCCATTTTTATAAGCTCTGTCATGAATACATCCATAAGCTCTTTTTCACTCACCTTTTTCCAGATTTCACCTTTTTTGAAGATAATACCGACTCCGTTACCACCGGCAACACCGATATCCGCCTCACGAGCTTCTCCTGGACCATTCACCACGCACCCCATAACGGCAACTTTCAGTGGCGCCTCCATAGTCTGGACATGAACCTCGACCTTCTCAGCCAGGCTGAAAAGGTCAATACGGGTGCGTCCACAGGTCGGACATGAAATAAGCTCCGGACCCCGATGACGAATGTTCAGTGACCGCAAGAGCTCAAATCCCACGCGGATCTCTTCCACCGGATCTCGGGTCAGGGAAATCCGGAAGGTATCACCTATCCCCTGGTTAAGAAGCAACCCCAAGGCAACACTCGACTTGACAGTGCCTGCTATCAATCCTCCCGCTTCCGTAACACCGAGATGCAATGGATAGTCTGTAATCCTGGAGAGTTTACTGTAGCCGTTTACTGTAGTAAGGACATCGGCAGATTTAATGGAAATTTTAATATCGTAACAGCCATATTTTTCCAGCAACCGCACATTCCGCATTGCACTCTCAATCAGAGCATCGGTATTGTGGGGGGTGGGATACCCAAATTTTTTCAACAGATCCTTTTCTATAGATCCGCTGTTGACACCTACACGAATTGGAATCCGATGGCAAAGTGCAGCATCAACAACCTTTGCAACCTTTTCTTCTCCCCCCAGGTTGCCGGGATTGATGCGGATACCATCTGCACCATTCTCCATCGCTTTTATCGCCAGACGGGCGTCAAAATGAATATCTGCTATGAGAGGAATTGCAATGCCATCACGAACTGCCCTGATGGCAATGGCAGCTTCCTGATCGGGGACCGCAACACGCACAATATCACAGCCGGCATCTTGCAGTCTCTGAATCTGGGCGACGGTTGAGTCGGTATCTGCCGTATTGGTATTGGTCATTGACTGTACTGAAATTGAACTGTCCCCGCCAATCTCCACACTGCCAACCCGGATTTTTTTTGTTCGCCTTCGCACAATCATCGTTCGTTTTCTTCCAGCCCCGTTTCTACTCCCACCATAATTACTCTGGTCTGCCAGCCACTGTGCCAAAAAGCTCCCAGTGGCATGTCAACCCTGAGATGTCTCACTCGTGTCATTCCCATCTCTCTTCCTGACAAGATTCAGCTCAGCGTCAGATGCACGTATATAGGAAGGAACAGCCTCCCCCATATTCAGAATATCGCCTGCCTGGAGCTTCTCTTTCCCTATAAAACCGAGACAGGCTGCACTTGGCTGGTGCAAATGCGCAGGGGCATATGAGACCTTGCCCTCTAGAAGAGTCTTCCATACATCGCCATAGACATTTACCCCGTCACCAACCAGAACAACAGGTTCTGTAATACATTCTGCCAACTTCTCAGGCGAAATCACCACAGGTATACCGGAGAGGACTGTCAAGCCTTCAGCATCCGTTCTGTAAAAAGCCGCATAGACCTCGTTCTTCCGAGCATCAAGAACCGAACATATCCACGGAGAAGGAGCACATTTACTCGCCAGCCCATCAAGAGTAGAGACACCAACCATCACCCTGTCCGCCCCAAATACCAGACCCTTTGCTGTAGCCATCCCGATTCTCAGACCGGTAAAGCTTCCGGGTCCAATGCTTACAGCAACAGCTTCAATAGATGGCCAGTCGACCTCTGTCTCACTCATCAGATAGTCAATAGCAGCCAGTAGCCTCCTTGAGTGTGTTACTCTGCTGCTCAAACTGATTGAGGCCAGTACCTTGCCATTTTTTCTCGTACCCTGAGTAAGGGCGACTGAACTGCAGGGTGTTGCCGTGTCAATTGACAATATCAGAGATTCATCCTGTCCCATCAACTCAGCAACCTGACTATATCGTTATAGAAGACGAAAATCATAAGTGTACCGAGTAAACCAATACCAACCTGCTGTGCAAATATCTGGACCCTCTCATTCATAGGCTTTCTCATTATCGCTTCAATGGTGAGAAAAACCAGATGTCCACCGTCAAGAACGGGTATGGGAAGAAGATTAAGGAATCCAAGGTTGACACTGAGTAAGCCCATAAAGTAGAGCAGATTCATCCAGCCCGCTTTCATCTGTTCACCTGCAATCTGGGCTATGAGAATGGGACCCCCTAAATCCGAAGCAGGTATAACCCTCTGTAATATCTTAACAAATCCAATTGCGGTGAGAGAAATATACATCCAGGTCTGTGCTATGGCATTCTCCATGGAATCTATCAGCGTCCCCTTCGTATATATCAGTTCGTCAGCCTTGACGATGCCGATCATGAACCGCTCTTCAACCTTCTCACCAAACACATTTTTGACTGTATCGATCTTGGGTTCCACCGTTAACTGGACCCTGCCGCCCTGCCTTTCGACAACAACAGTCACCAATTGTCCGTCACTGCCCTTCACACCCTCAAGAACATCGAGCCAACTCACGGTGGGTTGCCCATTAATTTCAAGAAGAACATCATCTACTTTAAGCCCGGCTCTCTCTGCTGGCGATCCTTCACTCACCTTGCCAATACGGGTAGTATCCACAGAAGTTGGAATCCCAGCAAAGAAAAATACCATAAAGAACAGTCCCACAGAAAAAAGCATATTAAATAGAGGACCGGCCAGAACTATTAAAAACCGCTGCCAAACAGCTTTATGGGCAAAGGAGACTTTCTTCTCAGCATCATCAACCTGCTGTTCATCTGGATTCTCGCCAAACATTTTCACAAATCCACCCAAGGGGAACGCAGAGATGACATACTCTGTCTCACCAATGGTTTTACCAGCGAGTTTAGGGCCGAACCCTAAAGAAAATTTTAAAACCCGGACACCAAACAATTTGGCGAAGAGAAAATGGCCAAGTTCATGAACAAAGATCAGCAGACCAAGAACTAAGATAAAAGAAAAAAGAGTATTCATGTCATTTAATTGATGAATCCATCATCCACATTTGTATGAATTGTTAAAAAAACAATACAGGTAATCAAAGAAGCTATGCTGTAAGATTTCATCTACTGTTGAATTAGATGAAGTGCCTCCCTGCGGGCCCTCATATCTGCCTGAAGGATATCTTCAAGGCTATCCCCGCTTCCTTCCTGAACAATATCCATTGTTCTGGCAACTGTCTCGGCTATATCAGGAAAAAGAATGCGTGAATCAAGAAATGCATCAACAGCCACCTCATTTGCAGCATTTAAAACAGCCGGGGCGACACCACCTGCATTAATTGCTTCAAAAGCGAGTTTAAGCGCAGGGAAACTGATATAATCAGGTTCCAGAAACTCAAGATTCGCACACATTGAAAGGTTAAGGGAGCGCAAATCAAGTTCCAGTCGATCTGGATAGGAGAGAGCGTAAGCAATTGGAATTCTCATATCAGGAATGCCAAGTTGAGCGATCACAGATCCATCTTTATATTCCACCAGGGAGTGAACAATGGACTGAGGATGTACAACAACTTCAATCTCCTCGGCTTTAACATCAAAAAGCCACTTAGCCTCAATCACCTCCAGCCCCTTATTCATGAGAGTCGCCGAATCGATAGAGATCTTTCTGCCCATATCCCAGTTCGGATGGTTCAGGGCCTGCTCCCTTGTGACAGATTTGAGTTGCTGCAGATCTTTCCCCCTGAACGGTCCACCGGATGCCGTCAGGATAATTTTGTCAAGATCGGTTCTTTGACCGGCCTCAAGGGCCTGGAAGATGGCTGAGTGTTCCGAATCTACAGGAAGGAGCTTCACTCCTTTCTCCTTTACAGCTTCCATCACAATCTTGCCGGCCATGACAAGAGTCTCTTTATTGGCCAGACCAATATCTTTGCCGGCCCGGATAGCCGCGAGGGTGGGAAGCAGACCGGCAGCTCCAACTATAGCGGATATTGTCATAGTAGCCGTCGGATATGACGCAACCAGCTTATTCCCTTCCAGCCCCGTGACAATTCTATTGTGATATTCTTTGGGCAGTAAATCACAAAGAGCACCGGCATGAGCCTCATCCAAAATAGAAATAAGTTCAGGCTTGAACTCCAGAACCTGTTCAGCCATCCTGGAAACGTTTTTCCCAGCAGCCATAGCCACAATTTTATAGTGCTGCGGGAACTGCCTGACAATCTGCAGCACATTTACACCGATCGAACCGGTAGCTCCTAAAAGAGAAATGAACTTCATCAAACACCCGAAAAAATAATGAGATAATAGAGAACGGGACCGGCAAAGAGCAGCGAATCGACACGATCAAGGATTCCCCCATGCCCTGCCAGACATTTACCGGAGTCTTTTGTCCCTGTACCTCGCTTAACAATCGACTCGGTAAGATCGCCCGCAATTCCTACTCCGGCTATAAGTAATGAGGAGAATATGAGAAAGAGCCAGTAGATATCAGGCAAAAGCAGAAACGCAAAGAGTATTGCGCCCAAGATTCCAGCGCCAATCCCTCCAAAAGCTCCCTCTATCGTCTTGTTTGGACTGATATGAGGACAAAGTTTGTGCTTTCCGACGGCACGACCGACAAAATAGGCGCCACTATCTGAACAGGCGGTAATGGCAGAAACGATGATAAGCCAGGCCCCACCTTCAGGCAGATATCGGAGAAGGACGATATGTGCGCCGAGCAAACCAATATAAATCAGGCCGAATGTGAGCCGACAAAACTGAAGATAACTATCTTCTAAAAATGGGTATTTAACAATAAAGTAGCCGGTGAGAACGAAGAATGAAATGAGGAGAAAAAGAGGTAATACGGATACTTGAGGAAAAATACAGATACCTATGACAGGTATTGCCAGAATGAAGTCTAAAAGGTATCTTTCAACACGATTTTCTTCTTCGCCTGTTACCATCCTTACATATTCGTCACAACCAGCAAAAACAACTATGAGTATGACAACACTGAACAGCAGTATCGACCCTTTCAGCAGGAGTAGAAGCCAAAAGCCAGCAAGTAAGAGCCCAGGTACGATACGTTTCATAATCTACTCAACGTGCAGTTGCTCTCCGGTACGACCAAAACGTCTCTCCCTGGACTGATATTCAGAAAGCGCCTGTAAAAACAAATCCTTCCGAAATTCAGGCCACATAACATCCGTAAAATAGATCTCAGAATAGGACACCTGCCATAACATAAAATTTGATAATCGGGATTCACCTCCCGTACGAATCAGAAGATCAGGGTCAGGCAGATCAGCAGTATCGAGATGATTGCTCACAACCTCGCTTGTTATCGAATCGATGTCGCGTTCTCCAGTAAGACATTCGTGGGCCAGCCCTTTCATTGCACGCACAATTTCATCGCGCGCGCCATAACTCAGAGCAAGATTGAGAATCAACTTGGAGTTGGCGGAGGTTTTTTTAATTACACTTTCAAGAGTTTCCCGCACAGATTCAGGCAGCCTGCTGCGGTCTCCGATTGACATCAGCCGAATATCATTTTTCTGCATTTGAGAAAGTTCTGCCTCAAGATATCTTTTCAAAATGGACATTAACCCAGTCACTTCTTGAGCCGGCCTGTTCCAGTTTTCAGATGAAAAGGCATAAAGAGTGATATATTTGATGCCTATCTTCCTGGATATTTCGACAATATCGCGAACAGAATCAGCCCCGGCTTTATGCCCGAACAATCTTGGTTTTTTCTTTCTTTTCGCCCATCTACCATTCCCATCCATAATAATGGCAACATGGCGTGGCAGACGTTCTAAATCAACAATAGGAGTGCGAACCATAATCAACAAGAATCCCGAATATTTCGCTTTTAAATGGCTGGCAGCATTAAGCCTGAAGTGACTATTTAAGCATTAATCGAGAAACTCGGTCAATGTTTAAGAAATATGCTTTGAGTATTCCAAGATAGTATCTGAAAAACGATGAAAACTCGGAGAAAAGTAAGCTCCAGGCAGCAACCAATATAGAGTGTACTAACACCCCGCAAAGGGGTATAAGTACCATGGTGATACACCTAACAACATAATTTCAAAAGACATTCCTCTGTTTCTTGTATTTTACACCCCTCAAGGGGGTACTGAAAAGAGTGACTGGTTTTCAGGAGTAAGGAACTAATACCGGTAAACGGTAAAAAATCCTGCACTCTTTTCAGTACTCGCTTAAACTTCCATCACCTCTTTTTCTTTGGAGCCTGAAATTTCGTCGATTTTTTTAATATACGTATCGGTTTCGGCCTGTGCTTCATCCTGGAGTTTGAACATTTCGTCTTCAGATATGTCCTTGTCCTTTTTCTGCTTTTTCAGAATGTCTATGGCCTCTCTTCGTATATTTCGAATAGCAACCCTGAACTCCTCTGCAGTTTTCTTCACCGACTTCACAAGCTCTTTTCTTCGTTCTTCTGTGAGTTGCGGGATATTAAGGCGTATAATTTTCCCATCGTTGACAGGAGTCAAGCCAACGCCGGATTTGAGGATTGCTTTTTCAATGGCTGGAAGCATCTGCGGGTCCCATGGTTGAATGGCAATGAGTCTGCTCTCCGGAATAGTGAGTGTACACACCTGATTGAGAGGCATGGCACTTCCGTAAGCGTCTACAGATATATCATCAATTATAGAGAGAGATGCCCGCCCTGTCCTCACTTTTGAGAGTTCTTTCCTTAAGGATTCAACACTTTTTGCCATTTTATCAGACATAATCAAAATAACTTTACTCATGATTCTCCTCTCCTCAGAATATTCGCCAAACCTCGTGTTTATTCGGTGATAAGTGTGCCAACTGCGTCCCCAAGTGCTGCCCGTCTGATATTGCCGGGAACAGTCATATCCAGTACCATAATAGGTAAGCCATCTTCACGGGCAAGGGCAATACCAGCGGCGTCCATGACTCTCAACCCCTTCTGCAATACAAGATCATAGGAGAGGCTATCATATCTTTTTGCGTCATCATTCACAACAGGATCTTTATCATATACACCATCTACTTTGGTTGCCTTAATGACAATCTGGGCATCAATCTCCAGGGCCCGAAGCACCGCAGCCGAGTCAGTGGTGAAATAGGGGTTTCCTGTCCCAGCCGCAAAAATCACGACCCTCCCCTTTTCAAGATGCCTGGTGGCACGTCTTCTAATATATGGTTCTGAAACGGACTGCATGGGAATTGCAGACATCACGCGGGTAATAATACCATTACGTTCCAATGCATCCTGCATTGCCAGACTGTTCATCACAGTTGCAAGCATTCCCATGTTATCTGCAGTTGTTCTGTCCATACCCTTGCTCGCGCCGGCGACACCTCTAAAAATATTGCCCGCACCGATAACAATACCAAGCTCTGCCCCCTCCGCAACAACCTCTTTTACCTCACCGGCAACGAAATCGAGTACTCTGGGACTAATTCCGTAGGAATCTTCGCCCATCAGCGCTTCACCACTGAGTTTAAGCAGCAGCCGTTTATATTTTACGGTCATTTACCTTTCCTTCGTTTGAAAATGTAAGCAGTAGAGGTTGA
Organism: uncultured Myxococcota bacterium; assembly: GCA_964196355.1. Classification (GTDB taxonomy): domain Bacteria; phylum Desulfobacterota; class Desulfobulbia; order Desulfobulbales; family Desulfocapsaceae; genus Desulfomarina. The sequence goes on along the minus strand of CAXMTO010000242.1, from coordinate 56,958 downwards.
AAATAGTCGCCAACGACACCCAAAAAGGGCACCACTTCACCTGCTACTCTACACCTACCTGAAATCTGGCGAAGCGCTTGATAGAAATATTTTCTCCCATTTTACCCACCAGTTCATTAAGAAGATCCTGGACTGTAAGATCAGGGTTTTTTACGTATTGCTGTTCCAGTAGGCAGACTTCAGAAACAAATTTTTCTACTTTACCTGTTACCATTTTCTCTACAATCGCCTCTGGCTTACCAGATTCCAGTGCCTGCTGTACATAAATTTCTTTCTCTCTGGCAACTACCTCCGCAGGTATATCGTCCCTGTTTACCGCGATAGGATTTATAGCAGCTACGTGCATGGCGATATCACGGCCAAAAGCCCTGAAATCCTCATTTTTAGCAACGAAATCTGTTTCACACCCAAGTTCGACCATAACACCAAGATTCCCCCCAGCATGAACATACGTGGCGATAACGCCTTCGCTGGTGGCTCTTCCTGCACGCTTGGCTGCTACAGCGAGGCCTTTTTGCCTCAAAAGGTCCACTGCTTTTTCCATATCCCCACCTGTTTCAGTAAGGGCCTTCTTGCAATCCATCATACCTGCGGCTGTTTTATCCCTCAGGTCTTTTACCATCTTACTTGTTATCTGCATGGTAAATCTCCTTAATTAATCGTTTAGTTCGGTGCCTAAAAAAAACAAAGACACTTATTCCCCTTGAAAAGGGTATTGAAAAAGTCCGGGATTCCCGGAGTTATCATATCTTTACGCAGAAAAAAGGGGCAGTCAGAAGACAACCCCTTTGCAGTCACAACACCTTCTCTGTCAGGAATTACCCCGTGACGTATCCGAAGAGAATTTATTCTTCAGTTTCAACAGGTTCTTCCACCATTTCATCTCCGGCATCAGCCATCGCCGCAGCTACAGCTTCCTCAGATGCCTCTTCACCATCCTTCATAGCCTGACCTGTGAGCACTGCCTCTGCAATATGATTGCTGATCAAACGAATGGACCGGATAGCATCATCATTGCCGGGGATAACAAAATCTACATTATCAGGATCACAATTGGTATCGGTTATTGCTACAACGGGGATATTAAGCTTGCTGGCCTCGTTGATGGCAATGGACTCCTTTCTAGGATCTACTACAAATATGACAGACGGTACATTACGCATATCTTTGATACCACCGACATTACGCTCAAGTTTGATTCTCTCTTTTTCCATTAGAAGAATTTCTTTTTTAGGAAAGCGATTAATCGATCCATCTTCCTGCATTGACTCTATAGATTTAAGTCTTTCAATTGAGTTTTTTATGGTCTGAAAATTCGTCAGCATCCCGCCTAGCCATCTGTGATCGACATAATACATACCACACCGCTTGGCCTCTTCATTAACTATGGATTGCGCCTGTCTTTTTGTACCAACAAAAAGGACAGAACCACCACCTTTCACCTCGTCAGTGATGAAGTCACATGCTTTATCGAAAAGACGCTTGGTAAGATCAAGATTAACGATGTAAATTCCATTACGCGGCCCATAAATATAGGGTTTCATCTTAGGGTTCCAGCGTCTGGTTTGATGCCCAAAGTGAAGGCCGGCCTGGAGCATTTCTCTAACAGTAACATTTGCCATAATTTTCTCCGATTCTGGTTATTCCTCCATCTTCTAAGATCATAGAACTGCGACTGCAAGTCTATGACACCAGTTTTAAATGAAGATGTGTGTTTTGTTAAATTGTCAGACCACCATTGGTTTGACATGAAAAAAATAACACCACTTTCTAACACGAGTAATTAGATTATGCAACTTAAGCTTAAGAAAGTGGTAAATTTACCTCGAAATAAGCGAAGATTTTCCAGTAAAGATCGTTTTCAGCCATTCAAATCCAAACTTTAAAAGCTCCTGATCCTCCTTTGCAATTCGTCTTTTAAAATCACTTGCGATCCTAAATTTCTTTATAATTTGATACTCCTCGGTAAATCGACGAAAACCATCGATATTGTAACAAACCATGAATGCGATCTGTTGCTTTTCTCCGCCCCCTCCTTCGCCCTTCCATGGGTTTGTACTGAACAAGGTGTCTATCTCAACCCATAGAGCGTTCATGGTGTTATATTCTATCAGTCGTTGATTTCTGATCCAGGAATCAACCTTGAATTCCTTTTTTTCTTTATGTCCAAGGCAGTAGGAATGATTGGTCAAGAAATAAAATTCGGCAGGAACACCTTTTAAGGTAAGTCTGTCAACAGCCCTTTCGAGGGGGTAGGTGCGACAGGCAGATGGCCTGTCATTGTATACCAGACATCCGTCCACCTTTAAAAAAGGACACGATTTTGTATTGTCATCACTCAGTCTTAATTTTACCGTTGGAAAAAAGGGGTTATCTCCCCGCACAAGATACGTATGCGCTCTCATAAAGTCTTCAGAATCCATATGAAGTGCATTTTTTAGCCTAATTATATCATATGGATAAAGAGTCAAATCTACATCTTTACAGCAACTGGTGAAACATGGTACTGCTGGATGACATTCAAAATTAAAGATAGTGTTCCCCAGAGGTACCATCCCATCAGGAAATTCTTTGTCAACATCAGCCATTCTGTTCCTTCCCCTCTCCAGGACACAAAAAACGAAAAAAAAAGCTGGATGGAAACAACGTTCCATCCAGCTTTAGATCAAAAAAACGAGAATACGCTAATTATCGTCTTCATTCACATCAATTTGTTCTTCATAACCGACGAGTTCGATAATAGCCATTGAAGCATTGTCACCCTTCCTGACGCCTGTCTGCAGAATGCGCGTATATCCACCTTTTCTGTCTGCAAACTGTTCCTGAATGTCAGTAAACAGTTTCTCAACGACATCCTTGCTTCTAATATAGCTGAGAGCTTGACGTCGGGCGTGAAGGTCACCTCGCTTGGCCAGAGTAATCATCTTTTCAGCTATAGGTCTGAGTTCCTTAGCCTTTTCTTTAGTGGTAACAATACGTTCATGCTCAAAAAGCGAGGTTACCATATTTCTGAACATCGCATCCCTGTGTGAACTGGTACGTCCCAACTTTCTTGCAGATATTTTATGTCTCATCTTACTATCCTCAGCAACTGCTAAAAACCAAAGTAATTGGCATTATTTGTTTCAAGGTAACTTAGCTCAACGCTATTTAAGCCGGTTGATCTTCAGTTTCTTTTGTATCAGGCGGCGTCCAATTTTCGAATTTCATACCAAGTGTGAGATCCATTTCCGACAGCAAAGCCTTAATCTCATTCAAGGATTTTCGACCAAAATTCTTGGTTTTCAACATTTCCTGATCTGTCTTCTGTGCCAGGTCTCCAATAAAATGGATATCCGCATTTTTCAAACAGTTTGCCGATCTAACTGACAGCTCAAGATCTTCAACCGGTTTGTCCAGGTAAGGATTAGCGGGTTCAATTTCCTTTCTGGCATCTTCAGTAATCTCCGGCTCAGCTTCCTCTTCATCAAAATTAATAAAGACCGTCAGCTGTTCCTTTAAAATTTTTGCTGCATATGCTAGAGCACTCTCGGGTCTTAAACTACCATCAGTCTCAACTTCAATGGTAAGTTTATCATAGTCGGTCTGTTGCCCGACACGAGCCTGAGACGTAATATATTGAATCTTTTTAATAGGTGTAAAAATTGCATCTATAGGGATCTGCCCAATGGTCAGGTTTTCCTTGTCCTGCACTTCTGCAGATTGGTATCCCTTACCCCATTCTACTGTCAATTCAGCCCTGAATGTTGTTTCACCTGTAAGAGTGCAGATAACCTGATCTGTATTCATAACTTCAACAAATCCGTTATCATCAATATCTGCAGCTGTAACTACACCAGGTCCAGTCTTTTCAATTGAAACTTTCTGAGTATCACCTGAATGGAGTTTAATCCTTACGGTCTTGATATTAAGAATTATTTCGCTCACGTCTTCCATAATATCCTTCATGGAAGTAAACTCGTGCAAAGCCCCTTCTATCTTAACGGTGGTTATTGCAGCACCCTGAATAGAAGATAAAAGTATTCTGCGAAGCGAATTCCCAATAGTGGTTGCAAACCCCCTCTCAAGTGGTTGACAGACAAATTTCCCGTATGTTTCGGAATGCTTTGATCTATCAACTTCCAGCTTCTCTGGTTTAATAAGCTCGTGCCAGTTACGGTAAAATGGTATTTTTTCGTCGGCAGTTTCAGTCATAAATTACCTTTCCGCGTTTCTTCTTACTTTAAAAAGTATCAGTCTTTACGTGAAAAAAATTGTAAAAACAATCAGCTAAACTCTATCGATCAGACAGCGATTCAACAGCCCGAAAACAGAAGTTATTTGTTCGGCAGCTTCATCTTACTTAGAGTAGAGTTCTACTATGAGCTGTTCTTTTATAGGCATGGTTATCTCTTCCCTGTTCGGCAGAGCCTTAATCGTTGCCTTATAGTTGTCCTTATCAAGTTCAACCCAGCTGGGCACACCACGACGAGCTACAGCCTCAAGATTTTCATTTATCCCGCCATTTGCGCGGCTTTTTTCCTTTAATGAGACAACATCTCCGTCGGAAATCAAAAAAGAAGGGATATCAACTTTTTTCCCATTAATGAGAATATGCTTGTGGCGAACTAACTGCCTGGCCTGCCCTCGAGAAGAAGCAAAGCCAATGCGAAACACGGTATTATCCAATCGTCTCTCCAGAAGTATGAGGAGATTTTCGCCAGTTACACCTTTTTGTAAATCAGCCCTTTGAAAATACAGTCGAAACTGACTTTCAAGCATCCCGTACATACTTTTTACTTTCTGTTTTTCCCTGAGCTGGATAGCGTAGTCAGAAAGCTTTTTAAATCTTGCCTGTCCATGTTGTCCGGGGCCGAAAGCTCTACGTTCGTAAGAACACTTGTCGGAATAACAACGGTCACCCTTAAGATATAATTTTAAGCCTTCTCGCCTACAACTACGACAAGCAGCTCCTATATTTCTAGCCAACTTTGGCCTCCATTCAATTTATTTAAATTGCTAACACCCCACAAGGGGGTATAAGTACCATGGTGGTATATCTAACAACACAATTTTAAAAGATATTCCTCCGTTTCTTGTTTTTTATAACAGAAGTTCAGAAGTAAGGTACTAATATATTCTGCCTGAGATTACACTCGACGGCGCTTGGGAGGTTTACACCCATTGTGAGGAATTGGAGTAATGTCATAAATACGGCTTACCTCGAATCCTGTGGTGATAAGCGCTCTTAAAGCCGCCTCTCTACCAGGGCCAGGCCCTTTAACTCTCACCTCAACTTTACGCATCCCGCAATCAGCAGCTTTCTTTGCAGCATCTGCAAGCGCATTCTGGGCAGCAAATGGTGTACTTTTACGGGATCCTTTAAATCCCAGGACACCGGCACTGCACCATGCTACAACATTCCCCTGTTTGTCGGAAATCGTTACAATCGTGTTATTAAAAGTAGAATAGATAAAAACAATCCCCTCTGGGATATTCTTTTTCACCTTTTTTTTCTTAGCTACAGCCATATTTTACACCTGTATTAAATTCAACTATTTCCGACGAGCAGCCCCTCTACGTGGCCCCTTTCTGGTACGAGCATTCGTCTTTGTTTTCTGTCCACGACAAGGCAGTCCCAACCGATGACGACGCCCTCGATAACACCCCAAATCCGTGAGTCTCTTAATATCCATAGAAACTTCACGTCGTCGATCACCTTCAACGGTAAACTCACCTTCGATAATCTTCCTAATCCGGTTAACATCATCCCCGTTGAGATCGTCGCTATTCATAGTGTAAGGTAAATCTACCTTATCGAGAATTTTTCGTGCTGATGTCAGCCCAATACCATGTATGTAAGTAAGTGCTCGATCAATGTGTTTGTTTTTCGGAAGGTCAACTCCTGATATACGTGCCAAGATCTATCTCCTTAGAAGAAGTAGGTAGTTTAAAAAAATGGTGGAAACCAGTTTATCCCTGCCTCTGTTTATGTTTCTTCACCTTACAAGATACGCGAACAACATTTTTTCGTTTGAATATCTTGCAGTCACTGCATATTTTCTTTACTGATGCGCGTACTTTCATGATAAACGGACTCTATTTATTCTTTTTGGCGTTTTTCGCCCGAAATGTTACCCGCCCCCTGGTTAAATCATAGGGAGAAAGTTCTATAGTAACCCTATCGCCAGGTAAAATTTTGATGAAATGCATCCTCATCTTACCCGATATATGTGCCAGTACTTTGTGGCCATTGTCAAGCTCTACCCTGAACATCGCGTTCGGCAGGGGCTCAATAATGGTTCCTTCTACTTCAATTGCTTCTTCTTTAGCCATGGAGGTACCTGAGTTATCAATGTTTCAATTAAAAAGAGAGCAATATAATATATCTCTTCAAAAAAGAGAAGTTTTTTTTACGATACGCTAATTTTCACGCTGGCTTAATATAATCGGACCTTTTTCTGTTACAGCCACCGAATGTTCGAAATGTGCAGATGGTTTCCGATCATTGGTAATTACAGTCCAACCGTCTTTCAACACTTTAACCTTATGCGTCCCCATATTAACCATGGGCTCAATCGCCAGTACCATTCCCGGGAGCAGACGTACAGTACGTTCCCCATGAAAAAAATTTGGTATCTCTGGCGCTTCATGGAGCGAACTGCCGATACCGTGTCCGACAAACTGCCTGACTATGGAAAACCCGCGCGCTTCTACGTGTTTCTGAATCGCTACAGAGATATCTCCAACACGGTTTCCTGCGACAACCTGTTCAATCCCCTTATTCAGTGACTCTTTGGTAACCCGAAGTAATCGCTTAATATCAGGTGATATTTTCCCAACTGACAGGGTGACAGCAGAATCGCCGTAAAATCCTCTATATTCAGTACCAAAATCGACTGAAATAATATCTCCGGCCTTCAACTTTTTCTTTCGAGAAGGAATTCCGTGTACTACCTCCTCATTCACTGACACACAAAGACTACCGGGGAATCCCCTGTAACCTTTGAAAGCGGGTTTTGCATTACGCTTAAGACACAATTCCTCGGCGATCCTGTCGAGTTCCCACGTAGTAATTCCAGGTTCAACCACACCCTTCAGCGTTGTGAGCACTTCAGAGACAATGGTATTTGCCTCCTGCATAATCGATATTTCATCAACGTTCTTTAATACGATAGAACCTTTGCCCTTATTATCTGCTGTGGCCGACACGTCCTATCTGCGTCCTTTAATCCTGCCCTGTTTCATGAATCCTTCATAATTTCTCATATGTAAATGCGATTCAATCTGAGAAATAGTATCAATACCGACACCAACTACGATCAGTAGGGCCGTTCCTCCGAAAAAGAAGGGAATGTTGAATTTGGAAATAAGGATAGTAGGTAGTACGCAAACGGCGCTAAGATAAATCGCACCAACAACAGTGAGCCTGGTTAATACCTTATCTATAAATTCTGCCGTTTTTTTGCCGGGCCGTATGCCAGGGATAAATCCCCCATTCTTCTTGAGATTCTCCGCGACATCATCAGGCTTGAACTGCACAGCAGTATAGAAAAAGCAGAAAAATACTATCATTCCCACATAGCACACATAATAATAGACCGTTCCAGGTGACATTGCTGCAGATGCTCTCTGAACCCAGTCAATCTGTATAAAACTGCCGATTGTGGCGGGAAACATCATTATAGAAGAGGCAAATATCGGCGGAATAACCCCGGCTATATTGATTTTCAAGGGAAGATGAGAGCTCTGCCCTCCATACACCTTTTGCCCCACAACTCTCTTGGCATACTGAATCGGTATTCTTCGCTGTGACGTTTCAAAGAAAACTATAATCGCTATGATGAAGAACATGAAGATTACGAGAAACGGCACGAAGAAAAGTGCAATCTCACCGGCTTTAACCAGCTGGATAGAATTTACGATAGCGGCTGGCCCTCTAGCCACAATGCCAGCGAAAATGATCAGTGAAATACCGTTACCGATCCCTCTTTCGGTCATTTGCTCACCAAGCCACATTATGAATGCTGTTCCTGACGTTAATGTGAGCATAGTCATCAATTTAAACTCGATGCCCGGTGTAAGTACAATGGCCTCTCCACCTGGTCCTGTCATACCTTGAAGGCCTGTTGCGATAAAGGTGCCCTGAATAATACTCAAGACAACGGTTCCATACCGTGTGTACTGAGTAATTTTTCGGCTGCCTGCCTGACCTTCTTTCTTCAGCGCCTCAAGGTGTGGAACCACAACAGTCATGAGTTGCATGATAATAGAAGCACTGATGTAAGGCATAATTCCCAGAGCAAAAATGGAAAAATTTTCCAGAGCACCACCAGAAAACATATTAAACATGCCAAACAACGTTCCTGCATTCTGTGCGAAAAAGGCCGAAAGTGCCTCGCCATTGATACCGGGTGTCGGTATCTGAACGCCCATCCTGTATACGGCGAGCATTATAAGCGTAAAAAGAACGCGCTTACGTAACTCCGGTATATTTGCAGCACTCTGCAATCCACTCATTATATCGTCCTATCTTCGTTTCAATGAAAACTGAGGCTCTAATGTCAAATAACAGGAATCGTTTCTAGGCTAACCTGCTGACTGGAAATGCGAACTTTCCCACCCGCTGCTTCAATTTTATTTTTCGCAGAATCGCTGATTTTATCAACTTCTATGTTCAACGCTTTTGTTACCTCACCGTTAGCAAGGACTTTAACCAAAACACCTTTTTTGACGATTCCTGCATCCACCAGGGCAGCTGTATTTATTTCTGCGCTTCCATCAAACGAATCAAGTTGAGAGAGCGAAACTATCACATATTCTTTACGGAAAATATTTGTGAAGCCTCGCTTGGGCAACCTGCGCTGCAGGGGCATTTGACCGCCCTCAAAACCAGGTTTGATTCCGGACCCGGAGCGTGATTTGAACCCTTTGTGTCCACGACCGGCAGTTTTACCATGTCCGGTACCTGCGCCTCGACCCAATCGTTTTCGGTTCTTATTTGCACCTTTTTGGGGAGAAAGGTTTGCCAATGTTAACATGTTATATCTCCTCAATTCGTACAAGATGCCTGACTTTATTGAGCATCCCTCGAAGCTCAGGCGTGTCTTTTCTTGTAACTTTTTTTTGCATTTTGGTGAGCCCAAGCCCAACTAAAGTGGCGTTTATTTTCTTCGTACTGCCAATACCACTTTTGACCTGAAAGAAAGTTATTGTCTCGGCCATCTGACTACCTTCATTTATCTGATATTTTGCACTTATATTCCGTTAGTAACGGAATATTTCATGCAGTTATTTCTTCTACGGTTTTACCCCGGAGATCAGCAATATTTTGCGCTGAACGCAAAGATTGCAGTCCATTTATCGTTGCCTTGACCATGTTATGCGGGTTGTGCGACCCAAGGCATTTTGTCAGTATGTTTGAAACACCGGCAGCTTCCAAAACTGCTCTTACCGGTCCACCAGCAATGAGCCCTGTTCCCTCGGAGGCCGGTTTCAGGAGCACCTTTCCGGCTCCATACCTGCCCACAATTTGATGAGGAATGGAGGCCTCGGTGAGTGGTACTGAATGCATAGCTTTTCTTGCCTTTTCCACTCCCTTACGAATAGCCTCAGGGACCTGGTTAGCCTTACCGAGACCGTAACCTACCTTGCCCTTACCGTCTCCCACCACAACTATGGCACTGAAGCTAAATCTACGACCACCTTTAACAACCTTAGCTACTCTGTTGATAAAAACAATTTTCTCTATCAGTTCCTCAGCATTAGTGCTTTTGGAACGCTTGAAATCAGACAAGGAACACCCCCGTTTATTGTAAAATCATTAAAATTGCAAACCGCTTTCCCGAGCACCTTCAGAAAGCGATCGAACCCTACCGTGATAAATCGAACCACCACGATCGAATACGACTTTGGTAATTCCGGCGGCTTTTGCACGAGCGCCTATCATCTCGCCAACTTTCTTGGCTGCACCAACCTTCCCTTTTTCCTCACCAGGGACAAACTCCTTGTCCTTGGTAGACATGGATACCAGCGTATGCCCTGCAGCGTCATCAATAATTTGAGCGTATATATGCTTATTGCTCTTAAAGACTCTGAGTCTTGGGCGTTCACTTGTACCAGTGATTTTTTTCCTGATACGCTTGACTCGTTTCGCCCTCGCTATCGTCTTAGAATTCGTCCTAGCCATTGTATTTATCCATTAATTGTAATTATGGTACATATTTGTGTTGAGATTATTTGGCCCCAGCTTTACCAGCCTTACGAACGATATGTTCATCTTCGTAACGGATACCCTTTCCCTTGTATGGTTCAGGTTTCCTGATTTGACGTATCCTGGAGGCTGTCAAACCCAGAATTTCCTTATCAATGGATTCAAGAACAATCTTTGTGTTACCATCTACGGAAGCAGTTACTTCTTTGGGTAACTGAAACTCTACGGGATTTGAATACCCAACATTGAGAGTCAATGTAGAACTGTTGATGCTCGCTCTATATCCAACTCCCTCAATTACAAGAGTCCGCTTAAAGCCATCTGCGACACCGACAATCATGTTATTGATAAGGCTTCTGGTCAGTCCGCGAAACGCATTGACCTTACTGCTATCCACCCTGTTATTGACTTTAATCACATTATCCTCAACCACGACTTCAATGTCATCGAGAATTTCACGCTTCAGGCTTCCTTTAGTTCCAGATACAGATATATGCTGACCTTTCAAGTCAACCTTAACTCCAGCAGGAACAGAAATTGGTTGTTTACCAATACGAGACATAGTTACCTCCGTTATCTGTAAGATCTACCAGACCTCACAAATGATCTCCCCACCAAAATTAAGGGCTCTTGCAGTTTTATCCGTCACAACGCCTTTTGATGTGGAAATTATTGCAATTCCCAGCCCGTTCAACACCTTTGGTATTGCATCGGCTTTGGCGTATTTTCTTAGTCCGGGTTTACTAACCCGCTTAATTCCGGTAATTACAGATTCTTTGTCAGGACCATATTTTAAGCTAATTTTCAATGTCCCCTGAACACCGCCCTCAGCGACTTCATAATCTGAAATGTACCCTTCTTCTTTAAGAACGCTTGCAATGTTAACCTTGACCGTCGATGTCGGCATTTCAACCGAATCAAATTTCACCATTACCGCATTTCTTATCCTGGTCAGCATATCTGCCAGTGGATCGCTCATTGACATAGCGAACACTCCTTATTTTCAATATAGTAGACTGTATCAATCAAAATAGTAGAGAACCTCTACCAACTTGATTTCGTGACTCCAGTAATTTCACCGCTCAATGCCAATTTTCTAAAACAAATTCTGCAAATCCCAAATTTCCTGATAAACGCCCTGGGACGCCCACACATAGGGCAACGATTATAATTTCGTACATTAAATTTTTGATCACGCTTTGCTTTAGCAATTATAGATTTCTTAGCCAAACCAACCTCCAGATAAACTCTATTAGAATAAACTTCTACTTATTGGACTGCTCTGATAAACAGCGTATGTCACCAGTATGATTTCTGTATCAAAACCATCTAGGAGGCTGTCCGAGAATGCCCCTTTCACCCAACTTTTCGTTATTTCTAAAAAACAATGCTCACAATATCAAGTATATGGCTGCGCTTATTTTTTCAAAATGCCTCGATTTGAGAGAAAATGCCTATTCTCGGACAAGCTCCTAGTATCTCTTTGTTTTTAGTTGGGCAAAGAACCCATATATTTTTCTTATCTACGTGTTACTTCCTAAAGGGCATACCGAGCGTTCTTAACAAACAGCGCCCTTCATCATCCGTATTAGCGGAGGTGACAATGGTGACGTTCAACCCCTTTATTTTGTCAATTTGATCGTAATCAATTTCCGGAAAAATAATCTGCTCCTGGATTCCCATAGAAAAATTACCTCTCCCATCAAAACCCTTAGGTGACAAGCCACGAAAATCTCTTACCCGCGGCAATGCTATGTTCACAAGTTTACTAAAAAAATCATACATTTTGTCACCTCTTAGAGTAACACAACATCCAATCGGCATCCCCTCTCGAAGTTTAAATGTAGCAATTGATTTCTTAGCTTTTGTTATCACAGACTTTTGTCCGGCTATTCTGGTCAGCTCTTCAGCGGCACCATCGACCATCTTGGGATTTTGAACAGCCTCACCCAGCCCCATATTAAGAACTATCTTCTTTAATTGAGGAAGCTGCATGACATTCGTATACCCAAATTCTTCTTTGAGTGCAGGAACACACTCACTTACATATTTCTCTCTCAGCGCACCCATGTATAACTCCTAGCGTCAGCCTTTTGATTACCTAAGATTTACTCTCAATAGATTCAGTACAATGCTTGCAAAAGCGAACCTTCGTACCATCTTCAAGTATCTTCCTGCCAATTCGACCGGTTTTAGTACACTCAGGACAGATAAGTTGAATATTGGATACGTGTATAGGTGCCTCTTTGTCGACAATCTGGCCTTGCTGGTTCATCTCACTCGGTTTAGTGTGGCGCTTTACCATATTGATACGCTCAACTACAACCTTATCTTTATCCTTTAATACTCGAAGGACTTTTCCCACTCGACCTTTATCCTTGCCGGTAATTACTTCAACCTGATCGTCTTTCTTCAGGTATGTTCTACCCTGTCTCATTTTTATACCTTTTTTCAGTCAATGTATCCAACCCAGCTAAGCCGGGTCAGTCCCTTTAGTGCCAAACAAATAACCCTGTTAAACCGTTCGCACTCTCTCAGGGGGTTAAAGCGCCTCAGGGGCAAGTGAGATAATCTTCATGAAACCCTGGTTTCTTAACTCACGAGCTACGGGGCCAAAAATACGAGTTCCAACCGGTTCACCTGATGTACCAAGCATAACAGCAGCGTTGTCATCAAACCCAACCCATGTATCATCCATTCTCTTTATAGCTTTAGAAGTTCTTACAATAACTGCCCTCATGACATCACCTTTCTTTACCTTGGCATGCGGAAGGGCTTCTTTTACTGTTACAACAATAACGTCTCCAATGCTTGCATATCGTTTTCGAGTTCCTCCGAGAACGCGAATACATAGAACCTTTTTCGCGCCGGAGTTATCTGCAACATTGAGTACTGACTCTGTCTGTATCATTATTTCACCTGATATTTCATACGAAACAAAACGTTTTTACTAACTCTGCCACATTGTCAGTACTAAACTGCCTGTTCCAATATTGTTCTGACCCGCCATCTTTTCCGCTTACTGAGTGGTCGACACTCTTCAATAAGGACAGTATCACCGATATTGCAGCGGTTCTCAGGATCATCTGCAAGATATTTAACACTGGTTTTGACGAATTTTCCGTAGAGTTTGTGGCGTACCTTACGTTCAACCTGAACGACAACGCTCTTTTCCATTCTGTTACTTACAACAGAACCAGTTCTTGTCTTTTTAGATTTTTTTATTTCACTCATAGTTTAATCACTTAGCGATGGTAATATAGAATCTGACAAACCACGTTCAAATTTCAATTTTTATTACAAGCTGTCAGCTTGTCCCTTGATTGTCTCGATCCTAGCAATGTCTTTTTTAATTTTTCTTAACCGAGAAGTATCTTCGAGAGGCCTAATACGGTGCTGAAAAGTCAAATTCCCCAGCTCCTCCCTTAAACCTTTTTCAGTCTTTGCCAGTTCTTCCCCGGTCAATTTACGGATCTCTTCAACTTTCATAGACTGGTCCTCTTGGTTACAACTTTGGTAGAAAATGGTAACTTGTTGCCGGCAAGAGTCAGTGCTTTCACAGCGAGTTCTTCAGTTACGCCGGAAATTTCGTAGAGAACCATACCTGGTTTCACTACGGCAACCCACGACTCAGGGCTCCCTTTGCCTTTTCCCATACGGGTCTCAGCCGGTTTTTTGGTTAGCGGCTTATCCGGAAACACACGTATCCAGACCTTGCCACCTCTCTTCATAGTTCTGTTTATCGTGATACGAGCAGATTCTATCTGCTGTGCGGTCATAAACCCACAACAGGTGGCCTTTATCGCATAATCACCGAAAGAAATTGAAGACCCTCGATGTGCAATCCCTCTTGATCTTCCTTTAAAAACTTTTCTATGTTTTACCTTCTTAGGACTTAACATCTCTTACTCCGAATTGTGGTATGTAAACAGTCTCAAACTGTTGGAGGGCTTAAACTACACCTCGCCGACATCTTTATCACTTAAGACTTCACCGTTAAAGATCCACACTTTGACACCAATGATCCCGTAAGTGGTATTAGCCTCTGCGAGTGCATAGTCGACATCAGCCCTCAGGGTGTGCAGTGGTACTCTTCCTTCCCGTACCCATTCACATCTCGACATCTCAGCTCCACCAAGTCGGCCGGAACATGATATCTTGATACCCTGAACTCCAAAGCGCTGTGCGGATGTTACAGCTTTTTTCATTGCACGACGAAAAGCAACTCTTCTTATCAGCTGTTGAGCAATATTTTCTGCAACGAGCTGAGCGTCAGCTTCAGGACGTCTGACTTCCTGAATATCCAGGGTAACTTTTCGTGTAATGAGTTTCTCAATCTCTTTTTTTGTAAGTTCAATCTCAGAACCTTTCTTTCCAATTACTATTCCAGGCCTGGCTGTAAAAAGTTTGATACGTACGTGCTCACCAGTACGTTCAATTTTAACTTTCGACAGTCCGGCGTGATGGAGACGATCTTTGAGAAACTTTTTAATTTTCTGATCTTCAATCAGGTAGGTAGCGTATTCTTTATCCGCGTACCAGATTGAATCCCATGTCCGGGTAATGTTCAGTCTCATTCCTAATGGATTAACCTTCTGCCCCAAAACAGTCCTCCAACAAATCCAACATTCTATTTAATCTTAACAGTAAGCGGCTCGATTATACCAAAGTTCCGCCTACCTCACAGTTACCTAGTTCTCATCAATAACTACGGTGATGTGGCTCGTTCTTTTTATAATTCCGGTCGCTCTGCCCATAGCTCTTGGCCTAATTCTCTTAAGGGAAGGTCCACCATCTATCATAATTTTCTTGATATACAAAGTATCCACATCTGCCTGATCGTCCTGAGTTGCGTTAGCGACTGCGGATTCAATGACTTTCTGAATAATTCCTGCGCCTTTTTTAGGCATGAAACGGAGGGTATTAATAGCCTGATCAACCCCCATACCTCTCACAACATCAGCAACTAAACGTGCCTTTTGCGGAGAGATTCTGATATATTTACCTACGGCCCTAGCTTCCATAGTGATTACTCCCAGTGGGTCCTGCAAGAAACTTATGTTTCCAGTTATTTTCTTCCCTTACGGTCTGCAGAGTGTCCATAATAAGTACGGGTCGGCGAAAATTCACCAAGCTTATGTCCGACCATGTTTTCTGTGACAAATACAGGTATAAACTTTTTCCCGTTATGAACTGCAAATGTGATCCCTACCATCTCTGGACTTATATCCGAACGTCTTGACCAGGTCTTGATGACTTTTCGTGACCCACTGTCAATGGCCGAAGACACTTTCTTTTGCAAGTGATCGTCGATAAAAGGACCTTTTTTGATTGAACGAGACATACATTACTCCTTGTCTGTTATGATCTCTTCTTGACAATCAGTTTGTCAGAAACCTTTCTTTTCTTTCTCGTTTTGAATCCCTTAGTCGGACGCCCCCATGGAGTACATGGATGCCGCCCACCGGAACTCTTACCCTCGCCACCACCCATTGGGTGATCAACAGGGTTCATGGCTACACCTCGAACATGAGGTCTCCTGCCTTTCCATCTGCTCCTGCCGGCTTTTCCAAGCTTCTGGCTCTCGTGCTCACGATTACCAATTTGCCCGATACAGGCCCTGCATAGATTATTGAACTTCCTGACCTCTCCGGAAGGCAGCCGAACAAGAACATATCCACCTTCTTTAGCCATCAGCTGGGCAGAAGCACCTGCACTCCGAACCAACTGTGCTCCCTTGCCAATCTTCATTTCAATGTTATGGATGATAGTACCAAGAGGGATATTACTCATAGGGAGGCAATTCCCCGGCTGAATATCAACGTTCTCACCGGCGACCACCCTGTCACCCACAGAAATGCCCTCGGGAGAAAGGATATAGCACTTTTCCCCGTCCAGATATCCCAGCAAAGCTATATTGGCTGACCTGTTAGGGTCATATTCAATGGCAATTACCTTTGCATCGATGTCTGTTTTATTTCTCTTAAAATCAATGATTCTATATTTACGCTTGTGACCACCACCCTTGTAACGCGCAGTAATCCGCCCGTAATTGTTCCTGCCACCACTTTTGCTGAGGCTGGAAACAAGACTCTTTTCAGGGTCCTTTCGTGATAAATCTGCGTTTTTTATTGACACATGGTGTCGTTTTCCAGCAGATGTAGGTTTATATGTTTTTATAGCCATGATTTCCCAATCGCTCCATCAAAATAGGTTAGATAGAATCGTTAAGTGAAGATGAACACCAACTCGTTTTTTCTGATTTTCTACTACAATTCATCAGCAAAGTTAATTTCACCTTCAGATAAGGTTACATAAGCTTTTTTCCAGTTTTTGGTAAAGCCTACTGTTTTTCCAACCCTTTTTTGCTTTCCGTTCACGTTGGCAGTTCTCACATTCCTCACTTTTACGTTGAAAAGGAGCTCGACTGCTCTTTTAACTTCGATTTTGTTTGCCTTGGGATGAACCTTGAAAACGACCCTCCCATCTTCTTCCTGCAATAATGCCGCTTTTTCGGTAAGGCAGGGTCCCTTTAATACGCTGTATATATTTTTCATACTGCCAACCTCTTTTCAAGGCTATCGATTACCGGTTGCACTAAAATGAGTTTTTTGTGGAGAAGAATATCATAGACATTCACACCTTCAGCAGGTAATACCTTATAACCGTTTGCATTTCGTGATGATTTGTTTAGCTCTTCATTACCGGCGTCAGCAACTATAAGTGCATTCTCAACATCTAACACCTTCATAATACCGACAAAATCCTTGGTTTTAATCTCATCCATGGAGAACTGATCAACAATGAGAAGGTTGCCCTCCTGCTGCCTTGCGCTCATAGCCATTGCGATCGCCTGCTTCTTGACCTTTCGGTTGAGTTTAAAGCTGTAATCCCGCGGTTTTGGTCCGAACGCCACTCCACCACCTCTCCAGATAGGAGACGTACGGGTACCAGACCTGGCACGACCTGTTCCTTTTTGTCTCCAAGGCTTGGCACCACCACCACGCACATCAACCCGTGTTTTAGTACAGGCGTTGCCAGCTCGGCGAGCAGCACGTTGCATGCGAACTACATCATGCAAGATATACTCCTTCACCTCTCGATTGAACAGGTCATCCCTGAGTTCAATCTCGCCAACACTCTCGTTCTTGGTGTTAACTATCTTTACTGTAGACATATTTATCTCCTCAGCCTGTCTCTACTCAAAAGCGATTATTTAGAGAATATTTTCAACAGGCCGTTTTTGGCTCCGGGAAGGGGACCTTTCAAAAGTACAACATTCTCTTCAGAACGCACGTCGATAACGATTACATTTTTTCTCAAGACAGTATCGTTACCCATCCTTCCAGGCATTTTTTTCCCCTTAAACACTCTTCCTGGAGACGCACTGCAACCAATGGATCCCGGTGCTCTATGGAAATTAGAGCCGTGTCCGGCACCACCTCCTGCAAAGCCATATCTCTTGATGACACCCTGGAATCCCTTACCCTTACTGACCCCCTGGATATCGACCAAATCTCCGACCTTGAGAACTGCGTCCAAAGCAATATCCTGACCCACTGTGTACTCCGCAGCATCAATTACTCTGAACTCTCTGACAAAATAGAATCCCTCTGAGTCCGACTTCTTAAAATGACCAGCAGCGGCCTTATTGACTCGAGATCCTTTTTTATCTGAAAAACCGACCTGGATTGCACTGTATCCATCAATCTCTTCATTTTTCACCTGAAGAACTTTACATGGACCAGCTTCCACGACAGTTACAGGAGTCGCTTGACCCAGTTCACTGTAAACACGGGTCATCCCTATTTTTTTACCTAATATACCCATTGTTTTTGGCATAATTGTATCCGATGCTTCAATTTAACAATTGTTATCTTCGCCATCTACGGCAGTTTTATTTCTACGTCAACGCCCGCAGACAGCTCAAGCTTCATCAGGAGGTCAATCGTCTGCTGAGTAGGCTCCAGGATATCCAATAAACGACGATGAGTCCTCATTTCAAATTGCTCACGAGATTTCTTGTCAACATGCGGCGAACGAAGAACACAGAACTTATTCACAGATGTTGGCAACGGAATAGGTCCAGCTACAGCAGATCCAGTCCGCCTCGCAGTTTCTACTATCTCAGAAGTTGACTGATCCAGGAGCTTATGATCGTATGCTTTTAAACGAATGCGGATTTTTTCTGTTGGTATCATTGGGGCCCTTATTTTTGTAGAATTTCACTGATAACACCGGCACCAACTGTACGGCCGCCTTCACGAATGGCAAACCGTAAACCGACATCCATAGCAATTGGAGTGATCAGCTCAATATCTGCGGCAATATTGTCACCAGGCATTACCATCTCGACTCCTTCAGCTAGCGTCACAACACCAGTAACATCTGTTGTTCTGAAGTAAAACTGCGGTCGATATCCATTAAAAAACGGGGTATGCCTTCCGCCCTCGTCCTTACCAAGAATATAGCACTCAGCCTTGAATCTTGTGTGAGGCTGGATTGACTTTGGCGCAGCCAAAACCTGTCCACGATCGATTTCCTCGCGTTTGATTCCGCGAAGCAGTGCACCTATGTTGTCACCGGCCTGGCCTTCATCAAGAAGTTTGCGGAACATCTCAACACCGGTACAGGTGGTTTTTTGCGTTTCCTTTATACCGACAATTTCAATTTCATCTCCGACATGTACAACGCCACGCTCTATCCGACCGGTCGCGACAGTTCCACGGCCGGAGATAGAAAAGACATCCTCAACCGGCATGAGAAAAGGCTGATCCACGTCTCTTTTAGGCTCAGGAATATACGAGTCAATTGCCTCCATAAGTTCCCATACGCACTTCGCGGCAGATTCATCTTCCGGGTTTTCAAGTGCCTGCAGTGCAGAACCCTGAACAAAAGGAATGTCGTCTCCAGGGAACTCGTACTTATCAAGCAGCTCACGCAATTCCATTTCGACAAGTTCAATGAGCTCTTCATCATCAACCATATCGCATTTATTCAGAAAAACAACGATGGCAGGAACACCTACCTGACGTGCCAGCAATATATGCTCTCGTGTCTGAGGCATGGCACCATCAGTTGCAGCGACAACCAGAATAGCCCCGTCCATCTGAGCTGCCCCGGTAATCATATTCTTGATGTAATCGGCGTGACCAGGACAATCCACATGCGCATAGTGCCGATTTACAGTCTCATATTCGACATGGGCAGTAGCTATAGTAATTCCCCTTTCTTTTTCTTCAGGAGCTTTATCAATATCACTGAAGTCTGTAAAAGATGCCAATCCCTTAAGTGATAACACACGAGTGATAGCTGCTGTCAAAGTTGTCTTGCCATGATCAATGTGACCAACAGTTCCGACATTGACATGCGGCTTATTCCTTTCAAATTTTTGCTTTGCCATAATTGTTCCTCAAAATTTTTGAACTCAAATCCCTCTGATCTTTTTAATTATATTATCTGCTCGTGAAGCAGGTACTACGTCGTATTCAAAAAATTGCATCGTAAAAGTAGCCCTTCCCTGTGTTGAAGATCTCAAAGACGTAGAGTATCCAAACATTTCGGCAAGAGGTACCTGAGCTTTTAACAGCTGCAGGGCATTTTCCGCATCGATACCGACAACTTTTCCTCTTTTACTATTGAGGTCAGCAATCACGTCACCAACGTACTCTTCAGGTGTAACAACCTCCAAACTCATCACTGGTTCCAGCAATTTGGGTGCCGCCTCAGCTGAAGCCCTTCTTATTGCCATTGATGCTGAAATTCCAAAGGCCATCTCAGTGGATTCCTCTTCGTGGTAAGAGCCTCCGACCAAGGTCACTTTCAAATCGGTAAGCGGATAGCCAATCAAAGGCCCTGAATCCAGTGTATCAGAGATACCTTTTTTTATTGATGCCAGATACTCATCAGGTACCTGGTTATCATCGACACTGTTGATGAATTCAAACCCGGTTCCGCGCGCTGCCGGCTCAACCTCAATTACGACGTGACCGTATTGGCCTTTAGCGCCAGTAAGCTGGTCAAATTTCCCCTCACCCTGCTGAACCCGGCCAATGGTCTCTTTGTATGCGACCTGAGGGGTACCAACGTTAGCCGAAACTTTGAATTCATGGAGAAGTCGGTGGACAATTATTTCCAGGTGCAGTTCGCCCATACCCGAGATAATCGTTTGTCCAGTGTCCCCGTTAGTCGTAATCGTAAACGAAGGATCCTCCAAAGCTATTTTGTCCAACGTTTCCGAGAGTCTCTTCTCTTCGGCCTTACTTCTGGGCTCTATCGCTACGCCAATAACCGGGTCAGGAAAATCCATGCTCTCCAGCACTATGTAATCTCCCTTCTCACAAAGCGTATCGCCTGTCGTGGTGAACTTAAGTCCGACAATCGCCCCTATATCTCCAGCTGATATCTCTCTTACCTCTTCGCGTTTATTCGCATGAAGTTTAAGCAGTTTAGAGATCTTCTCCTGCTTTTTTTTAACAGGATTAAAGACTTTATCACCAACCGATATTTTGCCGGAATATATTCTCACAAAAGCAAGATTTTCCACAAAAGAGTCACTCATCAGCTTAAACACCAGCCCGGCAAATTTTTCATCCGGGTCTGTTTTCCTGCTTATAGTCTCCCCGTTTTTCCCCATACCCTCAATGCCCTTAACATCAAGAGGCGAAGGCAGGTAACGTAGAATACTATCAAGAAGAGGCTGCACTCCTTTATTTTTAAACGCGCTCCCGCACATTACAGGCACTATATCCAGGGATAAAGTTGCCTTTCTGAGAGCACTATATATCTCAGGCGCAGATACTGTTGTATCATCTAAGTATTTTTCCATGATACCCTCATCGAAGTCGGCCAACTTCTCGAGGAGTATCATCCGTGCGGCCGTGAATGTTTCTATATATTCGGCAGGAATTTCAAGTACTTCTACCTCCTGACCCAGAGACTGCTCACCAAATACGAGCATATTTCCTTCGACGAGATCAATAACCCCGGCAAAGTCCGTCTCTTTGCCGACAGGAATCTGTATGGGGACTGGATTTGCCCCGAGCCTGTCGGTAATCATGGACACGCATCTGCTGTAATTTGCACCGACGCGATCCATCTTGTTGACGAAGGCAATCCGAGGAATCGAATACTTATCTGCCTGTCGCCATACAGTCTCTGACTGGGGTTCAACACCACCTACAGCACAGAAGACCGCTACAACTCCATCCAATACTCGCAGAGATCGTTCAACTTCCACCGTGAAGTCGACATGTCCGGGAGTATCTATAATGTTGATTTTTTTCTCTTTCCAGTAACAGGTTGTAGCTGCCGAGGTAATGGTAATTCCTCTCTCCTGTTCCTGTTCCATCCAGTCCATGACGGCAGTACCTTCATGAACCTCACCTAACTTGTATGATCGTCCCGTGTAGTAAAGAACCCTTTCAGTTGTTGTCGTTTTTCCTGCGTCAATATGGGCCATTATGCCAATATTTCGCACATCTGACAGATCATCCGGGGCCGACATCAACTACCTCATTCCTTGCGCAACTTAATATACCAGCCATTCTTCCGGTAGACCCAACAGCAACGTAATCTATTCTTTACCAGCGATAATGGGCAAAGGCCTTATTCGCCTCAGCCATACGGTGAGTATCATCTTTCTTTTTTACAGACCCGCCACGGTTATTGTATGCATCGACCAGCTCGGCCGCAAGTTTTTCTGACATGGATTTTCCTGATTTTGACTTTGAAAAACCAATAATCCATCGAATCGCGAGTGCATTTCTTCGGGTCTGTCGAACCTCCATCGGCACCTGGTATGTAGCACCACCTACACGACGAGATTTAACCTCAAGACGTGGACGGACATTACCCATTGCCTCTTCAAAAACAGTCAACGCATCCTCGTCTTTGACGCGCTCTGCTACTATATCCATAGCGCCATAAAAAATCCTCTGGGCAAGAGACTTCTTTCCTCTCTCCATCAGACCGTTGGTGAATTTACTCACCAGCATGCTGTTAAATTTCGGATCAGGGTCTATGGATCGTTTCTCAACAGTTCTTCTTCGCGACATTAATAAAACCTCTCTCTATCAGACACATCCATTAGGATGGCCGCTTAGCTCCATATTTTGAACGACCCTGACGTCTATCGGAAACACCTAGTGTATCCAAAGTACCTCTGATCACGTGATAACGGACACCGGGTAAATCCTTTACCCTCCCACCGCGAATCATAACCACAGAGTGCTCCTGGAGATTATGACCAATCCCGGGGATATAGGAGGTGACCTCGATTCCGTTTGTCAGCCTGACTCTGGCGACTTTACGCAGCGCTGAATTGGGCTTTTTCGGGGTCGTTGTATACACCCTCACACACACACCTCTTTTCTGAGGCGATCCTTTCAAAGCAGGAGTGTTTGTCTTCTTAACAGACTTTTTTCTCCCAAACCTTACGAGTTGGTTAATTGTTGGCATTACGGTAACTGCTCCTGTTTTACAAATCCTATTAATAAATTCCAGACATCCAGTTGCAGATCTGAGTGCTTTTCGCTCACACGAAAGGGATCACTTTTAACCTAACGCCACCACAGTGTCAAGCAAAAAGAGCAGGCTGCATATCAATTAGTAACTGAGAAATAAATTTCTGCGCTTTTCTTCCCGCTAAGGATAGCAAAAAGGTGTGACAGAAATTTATTTCTTAAAACTACGCGCCCCCTCAAGGGAGTTTCATACTAAAGCCACGTCTTATCCGACAGCCGGAGTTCAGCGATTATATATCTTTCCCAAGTCCGGTTCCCGCGGAGATAAGTCGCCCCATAATTACATTTTCCTTCAAACCTGCAAGCTCATCAATCTTTCCAGCCATAGCAGCATTGGTCAGCACTTTTGTGGTTTCCTGGAAAGAGGCTGCAGAGATGAAACTCTCTGTTGAAAGTGACGCCTTGGTGACACCAAGTAATAAAGGCTCAGCTGCTCCCGGTTGTTTTCCTTCGGCAATAAGACGATCACGCTCCGCTTCAAACTTCCACCACTCAACCTGCTGACCGATCATGAAGGTAGAGTCTCCCACCGATGTTATCATGACACGTTTGAGCATCTGGCGAACGATAACCTCAATATGCTTATCGTTAATTTTCACACCCTGGAGTCGGTACACTTCCTGGATTTCGTTAACTAAAAATCGAGCTAGCTCTTTGACTCCCAGTACGGCAAGAATATCGTTGGGGACAACTGTGCCTTCCATGAGCGGTTCACCGGCCTGCACATAATCGCCCTCATGAACGATAATATGTTTCGATTTAGGTACAAGATACTCTTGAGCGTCCCCGTATTCGGGTGTAACAACCACCCTTCTTTTTCCTTTCAATTCTTTACCAAAACTCACCTTGCCGTCAACTTTAGAAATAATAGCTGGGTCTTTTGGCTTCCTGACCTCAAAAAGCTCAGCTACCCGTGGGAGACCACCGGTAATATCCTTAGTTTTTGTAGTTTCCCTCGGAATCTTACCTACGATAGTCCCAGGCTGGATAACATCGCCTTCATTCACTGAAACAATGGACCCTACCGGCAAACTGTACCGGGCATATGCTTCAGACCCCGGCAGTTTCATTGTTTTACCACGCTCGTTTTTGACAGTGATCCGAGGGTTGAGCTGGGTCGAACCGGTGGAGTGTGTTATCGCCATGGAAGATCTACCGGTGACGGTGTCAACCTTTTCCTGCATGGTTACACCCTCAATGATGTCACCATATTTAATAATACCACCTATCTCGGTCACAATTGGGATTGTATAAGCGTCCCAATCAGCAAGAATTGTATCCCTGGCAACGGTATCACCCTCTTTTACAAGAAGCTGCGCGCCGTAATTAACCTTGAATCGCTCTCTTTCCCGCCCGAGTTCGTCCTTGATGACAATCTCAGCGTTTCGATTCATAACGATTCTGGTTCCTTCAGCATTTTCGACAGAATGAAGATTAAAAAAAGTAACCTCACCACCGATATGGGTCTGTAATTCTGCCTGTTCAACAGATCTGCTCGCAGTACCGCCCACATGGAAGGTACGCATTGTGAGTTGGGTCCCGGGTTCTCCAATAGACTGGGCTGCGATCACCCCGACAGCCTCACCTATATTAACCATATGCCCACGTCCAAGGTCGCGGCCATAGCATGCAGCACATACTCCCCGTTTTGACCTGCAACTGAGAACAGACCGAATAGCAATCTTATCAATGCCTGTCTCCATGATCTGGGTCACCTTCTCCTCGGTAATCTGCTCCCCGGCAGGGATAATAACCGTATCATTAAAAGGATCAATCACATCATCAAGAGTCACCCTTCCGAGTATCCTGTCACCGAGGGGAACAATGATCTCGCCACCATCCATCAGTGGTTCTGCAATCATGCCATCGATCGTCCTGCAATCTTTTTCTACTATCGTAGACTCCTGCGCGACATCGACGAGCCTTCTCGTGAGATATCCGGAGTTGGCCGTCTTCAGAGCTGTATCCGCAAGACCCTTACGCGCGCCATGGGTTGAAATGAAATATTCAAGAACACCGAGGCCTTCCCTGAAATTTGCCTTGATCGGGGTTTCAATAATCGCCCCCGACGGTTTTGCCATAAGACCACGCATACCGGCTAACTGGCGAATCTGATCTCTCGAACCACGGGCACCTGAATCTGCCATTATAAAAATTGAGTTGAAACTTGGCGCCTCTACAACTTTACCGTCCTTGTCATGGAAATAATCTACCTTGATTTCATCCATCATGGCATTGGCAACATCATCAGTCACCTTGGACCAGATATCAACTACCTTATTATACTTCTCACCTGAAGTTATAAGCCCATCCGTATACTGCTGCTCAACATCAAAGACATTCTTTTCAGCGTTCTCTACAAACTCCTCCTTGTTGAGAGGAATTTTCATATCATTAATACATATGGAGATTCCGGCTCTGGTAGCATATTCATAGCCGATATCTTTCAATCTATCTGCGAGGATTACAGTGTCTTTGGTGCCGGCATTTCTGTAGGTATGGTCAATAAGTGCAGCAAGCGCTTTTTTGGTCATTACCTGATTCACTTCCTCAAATTTGACAGAATCTGGCAAAAGCTGACCAAGAAGCAAACGTCCGATAGTCGTTTCGATCAATTCGCCATTCTTCCTGACCTTAACCTTAGCCTGAAGATGTACTACCCCGTAATCATAGGCTATAATAGCTTCTTCATCGGACGCAAAGACCTTACCTTCACCGGGCGCATTGATTCGCTCACGACTCATGTAATAGAGGCCCAGAACAATATCCTGTGATGGAATGATCACAGGTTCTCCGTTTGCAGGAGAAAGAATATTGTTTGTGGACATCATCAGGACTCTGGCTTCAACCTGTGCTTCTACAGATAACGGTACATGGACTGCCATCTGATCACCGTCGAAATCAGCGTTAAACGCCATACAAACCAATGGATGCAGCTGAATGGCTTTTCCCTCTATGAGTACAGCCTCAAAAGCCTGCATTCCAAGCCTGTGCAGGGTGGGAGCGCGATTCAAAATGACCGGGTATTCAGTGACTACTTCATCAAGAACATCCCATACTTCCTTAACTCCTTTTTCCACCATTTTACGTCCGCTTTTTATGGTGGTGACATACCCTTTTCTCTCTAGCTTATTATATATAAAAGGTTTGAACAGCTCCAACGCCATCTTTTTTGGTATGCCGCATTGATGGAGACGGAGGTGCGGGCCGACGACAATAACAGAACGACCTGAATAATCAACACGTTTACCGAGGAGATTCTGCCTGAACCGACCCTGCTTGCCCTTCAGCATGTCAGATAATGATTTTAGAGGACGCTTATTGCCCCCGGTTATCACCCTGCCGCGCCTTCCATTATCAAACAGAACGTCCACAGCCTCCTGCAACATCCTCTTCTCATTACGAATTATGATATCGGGTGCATCGAGTTCCAGCAGTCTCTTGAGTCTGTTGTTCCGGTTGATAACCCTTCTGTAGAGATCGTTCAGGTCTGAAGTAGCAAAACGACCACCTTCCAGCGGAACGAGCGGACGAAGATCAGGGGGCAGCACCGGTATAACTTCCAGGATCATCCACTCTGGCTTATTTCCTGAATCTCTAAAGGCTTCAATTACAAAAAGTCGCTTGCCAAGCTTTTGTCTTTTGGTCTTCGAATTGGTGCTTGACATTTCTTCCCGCAACTGTGCGGAAAGTTTTGTGAGGTCTTTGGAGGAAAGGAGGTTCCTTATAGCTTCTGCACCTATCCCAACTTTAAATTGTCCTGGATAATCAGTTCTGGCCTGCCTGTATTTCTCTTCGGTCAAAAGAGTCCCGGGGAGTAAATGATCTGTCTCAGACTCGACGACTGCATACTGCTCAAAATAAAGTATTTTTTCGAGCTGTTTCAGGGTCATATCAAGAACAGCTCCGATCTTACTCGGAAGACTTTTCAGAAACCAGATATGGGCGACGGGCGCGGCAAGCTTAATGTGTCCCAGTCTCTCACGTCGGACCTTGGACTGTATAACCTCTACACCACATTTCTCGCATACGACTCCGCGATGCTTCATGCGTTTATATTTACCGCAGTTGCATTCAAAGTCCTTCACTGGACCGAATATTTTGGCACAGAATAAACCGTCTCGTTCAGGCTTGAAGGTCCTGTAGTTGATCGTCTCAGGTTTCTTCACCTCACCATGCGTCCATTCCATGATTTTCTCAGGGGAAGCAAGGGATATCTGTACCTTCTTAAATTTTACCGGGGCTTTCGGTTTTTGAAAAAAATTAAACAACTCTTCCACGAAATCACCTCTCCCTTATATTACTCGATTTCTCCGGTACCTGACGGATACCACAGTACTGAAGCAATCTAACCCTAAGGTAACAAATAAAGACCTGTCACCAACTCAGAGTTTTACCGGTTATTCTTCAATAAGTTCCATATTCAGACAAAGGGCCTGGAGTTCTTTAACGAGAACGTTAAATGACTCCGGAAGACCGGTTGTCAGAAAATTGTTACCTTTCACTATGCGTTCATACATAGTTGTTCGACCTTCAACGTCATCTGACTTTGCAGTAAGAAATTCCTTAAGTGTATAGGCTGCGCCGTACGCTTCCATCGCCCACACTTCCATCTCCCCGAGTCGCTGTCCACCAAACTGAGCTTTTCCACCCAGTGGCTGCTGCGTAACAAGAGAATAAGGACCAGTTGACCTGGCGTGGATTTTATTGTCAACAAGATGATGCAGTTTCAGCATATACATCACTCCAACCGTGACCCTGTTGGCAAACGGCTCTCCAGTCAAACCATCATACAGCTGGCTCTGACCGACCTCGTCAACACCAGCTTCAACGAGTAACCGGCGAATCTCCGCCTCCGGAGCACTATCGAAAACAGGTGTGGCCATATGCAGACCGTCTTGATGACGCCGCGCCCATTCAATGACCTCGCTATCTGCCTTGTCGCCGACTATTGCCTCATATTCTTCTTTAGAATAGACTGATTGAAGTTTCTCTTTAATCTGGTCAACTGCCTGGGTGAGGGCCAGAACTTCAAGTTGTTCCCCTAGTTTTTTGGCAGCAAACCCCAAATGCACCTCAAGTACCTGTCCAACATTCATACGTGAGGGTACGCCAAGGGGGTTAAGAACTATATCAACAGTTGTGCCGTCTTGGAAAAACGGCATATCTTCCTCAGGCAATAATCTGGAGACAACGCCTTTATTCCCGTGGCGACCCGCCATTTTGTCACCTACCGAGAGTTTCCTCTTGGTGGCAACGTATACTTTTACCATTTTAACTACACCTGGAGGCAGATCATCACCTTTTTTCATCCTCTCAATGATCCCATCATAACGCTCAGAGATCAGACGAGCCTGGTTGTTATAGCGTTCAAAGACAGCATCTACGGACTCCTGGTATTTCGCCTTCTCTGAAAAATCGATAGTGCGGAGAGAATCAAACCCTATCAACTCCACATGCATCTTGCTGATCTTTTTGCCAAGCTTGACGAGAACATTCCCTTTGGCATCGACGACATCTTCTTTTGCCGTCCGGCCCTCGACTATATCTCCAATATCTCGGCATACTGCCTTCTTGAGACTGCTCAGTTCATCCAGTTTGTCCTGGTTGAGCTTTTCAATTTCCAGATCTTCAATCATCAAGGAGCGTTCATCTTTGTCCACCCCTTTGCGTGAAAACACTTTAGCGTCAATCACTACTCCGCTCACACCCGGCGGTACCCGCAGCGACGAGTCTTTAACATCCTGTGCCTTTTCGCCAAAAATAGCGCGGAGCAGTTTTTCTTCAGGTGAGAGTACAGTTTCTCCTTTGGGAGTAACCTTACCTACGAGCGTATCACCGGGTTTAAGCTCCGCTCCAATCCGGACAATACCGGATTCATCAAGATTCCGGAGAGTGTCCTCACTGACGTTAGGAATATCACGGGTTATCTCCTCTTTGCCAAGCTTTGTGTCTCTGGCCATAGTCTCGAAAACTTCTATGTGGACAGAGGTATAGGTATCCTCTTTGAGAAGCCTTTCATTTACTAGAATGGAATCCTCAAAGTTAAATCCGCGCCAGGGCATAAAGGCAATAGTTACGTTCTTTCCAATGGCGATTTCACCTTCCTCGCAGGAAGGTCCATCTGCCAGAACAGTGCCCTTTTTAACCTTCATTCCGGGAACGACCAGAGGAATCTGGTTAAAACAGGTGTTCTGATTAGATTTTTTATATTTCTGCAGCCTGTAAACTGCCACTCCAGTCTCGTATCCGTCGGTGCCCGGTTCTTCATAGCGAACAACAATTCGATTGGAATCAGACTCTTCAACCACACCGTCCCCGGCACTCAAAAGACATGCCCCGGAATCTTGAGCCACGTACCTTTCCATTCCAGTACCGACAAGAGGAGCAGATGTTTTGAGAAGAGGGACAGCCTGACGCTGCATATTAGAGCCCATAAGCGCCCGGTTAGCATCATCATTTTCAAGAAAGGGTACAAGAGATGCAGCGACACTAATCATCTGGTTAGGTGCGACATCCATATAGGTAACATTCTCAGCAGAGTCGGTGAGAACTTCCCCCTCCTCTCTGATGGTCAGCATTTCCGGAGTGATCCTGTGGTTTTCGTCAACTTCCGTCAAAGCGGGGGCTATTATCTGGTTCTGTTCCTGCAAGGCACTCAGATAATCAACCTCTTCCAGAACTATCCGGTCCTCAACTTTCCTGTAGGGTGACTCTATAAACCCGTATGGGTTAACTCGCGCATAGGTTGCCAGAGAAACAATAAGGCCGATATTGGGTCCCTCTGGAGTTTCCACAGGACAAATACGACCATAGTGGGTGGGGTGGACGTCACGAACTTCAAAGCCGGCTCTTTCTCTGGATAATCCCCCGGGTCCGAGTGCACTCAATCTACGCTTATGGGTAACCTCTGACAGCGGATTGGTCTGATCCATGAACTGAGACAGCTGACTTGTCCCAAAAAACTCTTTAATGGCTGCGGATATGGGTTTCTGGTTGACCAGATCATGGGGCATTAAAGTCTCCACGTCCTGCAGAGTCATCCTTTCCTTAATTGCCCGCTCCATGCGAACGAGCCCCATACGGTATTGATTTTCTACTAGCTCACCAACAGTCCTCACGCGCCTGTTACCAAGATGATCAATGTCATCGACACCACCTTGAGAATCTTTCAGGCGAACAAGATGACGGACAGCGTGAACGATATCTGGCCGGGTCAGTGCACGATGATTTATATCTACTTCAAGACCCAATTTAGCGTTGATTTTATATCTACCGACCTCAGAAAGATCATATAGGTCTTCATTAAAAAAGAGATTTTCAAAAAAGAGTTCGGCAACTTCAAGAGTCGGCGGACTGGAAGGCCTCAGACGACGATAGATTTCAAGAAGCGCTGCTTCATGATCTTTAGCCTTATCCAGTGTCAGGGTTTTACTGAAAGAATCGGAATAGGTTATACCGTCAATATGAAGGATTTTGAATTCCGAGATACCAGCCTGGTCCAGCGATTCAAGAACAGATTCAGTGATTTCACTATTGCAGAGGGCGAGGGGATCGCCACTCTCTTCATCGATAATACTATTTGCCAGCATTTTACCAACAAGGCTCTCTGGCGAACAAGGCAAAAATTCGATTGCAGACGCTTCAATTTTTTTGCAGAGGGCTTTGGAAATTTTCCTCCCCTGTTTGCCTAATATTTCACCGTCAGCAGGGTTAATAAGATCAAACTCAAGCCGTTTACCAAGGTACAGTTCACTGTCAAAACTCTTCGAATAGCCTTCGGCAGTTTTCCGTATAATACTCAGCGGATAAAACTCTTCAAGAAGCTGCTCAGCGGTATATCCAATTGCCTTCAACAGGGTAGTGACGGGAAACTTTCTCCGTCTGTCAATCCGTACATGGAGCACATCCTTTATATCAAATTCAAGATCAATCCAGGATCCCCTCACAGGGATTATTCTGGCGGAATAAAGAAGTTTACCACTGGAGTGGCTTTTACCGTTATCGTGGGTATAGAAGAGGCCGGGAGAACGCTGTAACTGAGAAACAATAACCCTCTCGGTTCCATTTATCACAAAGACTCCATCCCCGGTCATAAGGGGAAGCGACCCGAGAAAAACCTCCTGCTCTTTGATATCACGGATTGACTGTACTCCGGTCTCTCCATCTACGTCGAAAGTGATCAATCTGACAACTATTTTAAGAGGTATGTCATACGTCATCCCTCGTTGCTGACATTCCTGGACTGTATATTTAGGCTCTCCATATTTATATCTTACGAACTCCAGAGAGCAGACTCCGTTAAAATCATTAATTGGAAATACATTTTTTAAGATCGCCTGGAGGCCATAGTCTTCCCTTTCATCAGGTTCAGAATCCATTTGCAGGAACTTCTCATAGGAGAGTCGCTGCATGGATATCAGATGTGGTGGCTTTAAAATGGTTTCAGCCGTGGCAAAGTTCTTTCTGATTCTTTCCATAATTATCCTCGAAATTGCCTCATCGTACGAAAAAGTCGGAGTTCATAAGTGTGGCCTTGACTTTTATATTTCACTAGAGTTTATATCTGCATTTATATCCAACCTAGTGGATAAAAACGCAGAAAAAATATCTATACAAAAGACAGCCAGAACCTAATCATTGTTTTCAGGCAGATTAAGGTTCTTTTTAAAGAAACTCTCTCCGGCAAGAAAAACGAAAACACAGAAAACCAGAACCACCTGACATCACACGGTATTTCCGGTGAAAATTTCGTGTCCTTAAAAACACAACACGCTACGAGGTTCCTCCCCTAGCGTGTTATGTCTAACTGTAATTGTTGTTTGTCAGAACAACAATGTATGCATCTTCCTACTTGATTTCTACAGTGGCGCCTACACCTTCAATCTTTGCTTTCATTTCCTCAGCTTCTTCCTTGGAAACAGCTTCTTTCAGAGGAGCAGGGGCAGATTCAACGAGAGTTTTGGCCTCTTTTAAACCAAGACCGGTGATAGCTCGGACCTCTTTGATAACCTTGATTTTCTGATCGCCAAAACTAGCAAGAATTACATCGAATTCGGTCTGTTCTTCAGCGGGAGCGTCCCCACCTGCTGCACCACCTGCGGCCGCTACAGCAATAGGAGCCGCTGCCGAAACACCAAATTTATCTTCAAACTCCTTGATTAACTCAGAGAGCTCAAGGACGGTCATATTGGAAATAAACTCTATTACATCTTCTTTTGTAACTGCCATGATAAATTACCTCATTTTTAGTGAAAATTACTATTCCGAATTAATTGTCAGATTCTTTTTTTTCTTTGAGAGCCTGAAGTCCATATACAAAAGTACGCGGTACACCAGTGAGGACCTGTACAAGACCGGTTGGCACATTGTTCCAGGTAGATAATAATTGCCCAAGCAGAACTTCCTTGGTAGGGAGTTTTGATAGAGCAACTAACTCATCAACACTAATTTTCTCTCCATCTAGTACGGCAGACCGGATCGTGAACTCTGCAAAATCGTCGGCAAATTTTGCTATTGCCTTCGCTGGTGCAACTGGATCCGCATAAGACATAACAACGGCAGTGGTGCCAACGAAATCGTCGTTCAGCGCTGCATTGCCAGTGTCTTGTGCTGCTCGCCTAAGGAGAGTATTTTTGGCTATTCTAATCTCTGAATCACAATTTCTAAGTTCTATACGAATTTGCTGTAATTCAGAAACTTTCAAACCACAATAGTCAGCGACGATTGTAAATTTTGCTCGGCTGAACGAATCATTCAAATCCGAGACAAGGGTCACTTTTTCATCACGATTCAAAGCACTCCTCCTGGGTTAAATTAAAATGAAACAATTCGAAACAGCAGTTACACGGAACATTAAGGCAGGAATAAGACTCAACTCTCAACAATTCAGAATAGAAGTACTTCTGTCCTTAGGTCTCGGCAGGTCGTGAATAATCCACAATTAAACATTTCGTACCCACTGTCTTCGACTAAACTTACCGCAGCGATGCCGCTGGTAAGAAACAATACCTACTTGGTCAAGGTCCTCACATCGAGAGGATCAAGTTTTACACCAGGGCCCATAGTAGAAGAAATTGTCATACTCTTTAAGTAGACGCCCTTACTTGCAGATGGCTTTAACTGAACAATGCGTTTGGCAAATGCCAGGAGATTTTCAATCAGCTTTTCAGGGCCAAACGATACCTTACCAATCCCAGCGTGAATAATACCAGCCTTATCAACTCTAAAATCAACCTTGCCGCCTTTAATCTCGCTTACAACTTTGGCCACATCAAAGGTTACGGTGCCTAGTTTAGCGTTGGGCATTAGATTTCTAGGCCCTAATATTCTACCAATTTTACCTACGGTTCCCATCATATCGGGAGTTGCGACTGTTTTATCGAATTCCAGCCACCCTTCCTTGATTTTCTCAACGAGGTCATCACCACCTACATAATCAGCGCCGGCCTCCAACGCTTCAGCTTCTTTGGCCCCTTTAGCAAAGACGAGCACTCGTGAAACTTTCCCCGTCCCATGCGGAAGGGAAACTGATGACCGTATCATCTGGTCTGCATGCCGGGGATCAACCCCAAGTTTCATGGCAACATCAAATGTCTCATCAAATTTTGTAAATGTAGATGCAATAACTTTTTTAGTTCCGTCTTCTACACTATAAAGGACGGTACGATCTACACCTTCAGACTTAGCTCTAAATTTTTTCCCGTGCTTCGGCATTTTAGCCTCCTACTCATGCAGGACCTGTAGTCCTGCCAGCAGTATTGATTTTTAAAAATTCAGTCAACGACAGTAATACCAGCGCTCCTGGCAGTACCTTCGATAATACGCATAGCGCCCTCAACGTCGTATGCGTTCAGGTCTACCATTTTAATTTCAGCAATTTCACGAATCTTATCACGCCCTACTTCAGCAACACGTTCGGTCTTAGGATTACTTGATCCCTTGCTTAAACCGGCAGCTTTCAACAGCAAAACTGATGCTGGTGGCGTTTTAGTTATATAGCTGAAAGAACGATCCTGATATACAGTAATTACAACAGGAACAATCGTATCACCCATGGCTTGTGTTTTCGCATTGAAACTCTTGCAAAACTCCATGATATTAACACCCTGCTGCCCAAGCGCGGGTCCGACAGGTGGAGACGGATTAGCTTTACCAGCCGGAATTTGCAGTTTGATAAATGCCATTTGTTTTTTAGCCATCTTATTACTCCAACGTAACTCTCTTTTGTTTAACAAAAACCCTCAAGCTTCACTCTGTGAATCCGACGGGGGAACTGTAATGTCGATATTTCTTAAGTATTCGCAACCTGAACAAATTCCAGTTCGACGGGAGTCTCTCTTCCAAAAATTGAGACCATTACGCGTACTCGTCCTTTTTCCGGGAAAACTTCATCCACAACTCCCTGGAAATTAGCAAACGGTCCATCGGTTACTCGGACCACCTCGCCAATATTAAAAATAACCTTCGGTCGAGGCCTCTCAGAACCATCCTGAATTCTTCCGATGATTTTGGCGGCATCCTCATCTGACAAAGGGATGGGGTCCCGATCATCACCGACAAAGCCAACCACGCGAGGCATATTCTGATGAATTGTGTGCCATGTTTCATCATTCAAATCCATGCTGACAAGCATATAACCAGGGAAAAACCTTCTACTCGAAGTTTTTCTAGCCCCCTTAATCATCTCTACAACTTGTTCAGCAGGCACAAGAATTTCACCGAAGAATTCCTCCAACCCATCTTTCTTAATACGCTCCTCAAGAGTAGCCTTAACCTTCTCTTCAAAGCCTGAGTGAACCTGAAGGATGTACCATTGTCGTGCCATAAGATCTATATATGGAAAAATTTGGAGAAACGATTCACGTATCGGGGAGATACGATAAATCTTCCTCTAACACCCCACAAGGGGATATAAGTATCTTGGTGATATATCTAACCACATAATTTTAAGCTACATTCCTCAGCTTCTTGTTTATTATGACAGAATATCTGAAGTAAGGTACTAAACCAATAAATATGGGAAGTGAATTTCCCTGCTTCTTTACCTCAAGATCGACGCCACAACCTTACCCAACAAAAGGTCAACTGTCCCAAGATAGATTGATATTACAACAGTCAAAGCGACGACAATACCGGTAAGTCCCAAAGTCATTTTTTTATCGGGCCAGACAATCTTTAAAAACTCCACCTTGACTTCTGCAGCAAATTTTTTTATCTGGGCAGGTGAATATGGCGATGGTTCTTCCACCTTCACAATCCGGTTCTTTTTCGATTTTGTCTTAGCTGCCATATCCAGTCTCCCCTCACATCAACCTTATCAGAACCTTAGTAAATATTTTCTGGTTATGCCCTTCTTCGAAAGAGTGCAGAAGAAAGATTTGCAGAAATTACATTTGTGCAGACAATTATACCCCAGAGTAAGTAATTCAACCGGGTAGTCCACTTCTCTTTTTAGTACCTTACTCCTGAAATTCTGTAATAAAAAACAAGAAACTGAGGAATGTAGTTTAATATTATGTGGTTACATATACCAGCAAGGTACTTATACCCCCTTGTGGGGTGTTAACAGAAGTATTAAGCTGAATTTCCCTTGGTACAATACAACCATTAGAAAAGTTTTTCACCCCTTCAAACAACTATGGCAGGCCAGGAGGGACTCGAACCCCCAACATCCGGATTTGGAGTCCGGCGCTCTACCAATTAGAGCTACTGGCCTGCACGAAACGATTATTTTGTTTCTTTATGTGGTGTATGCACCCTGCAAAATGGGCAATATTTGTTAAACAGCAACTTATTCGGTGTGTTTCTCTTGTTCTTCGTAGTCGTGTAGTTACGACGCTTGCAACTGCCACATGCCAGGGTCACGATATCTCTCATCACTTTATCCTATACAAAAAATTGCCCTGCGCTGATTTACAGACACAGGACAATATAATTTTATCGTGCAGTAATCAGCCAACAACCTCACTGATAACGCCGGCACCAACAGTACGACCACCTTCCCGAATGGCAAAACGCAATCCAGCATCCATTGCTATCGGGGTAATCAACTCGATCTCTGCAGCTATATTATCACCGGGCATTACCATCTCAACACCTTCTTCCAAGGTTACGACGCCCGTGACATCTGTTGTTCTAAAATAAAACTGGGGCCGGTATCCATTAAAAAATGGAGTGTGGCGACCACCTTCATCTTTACCAAGAATATAACATTCAGCCTTAAACTTAGTATGTGGTTGAATAGATTTGGGCGCAGCAAGAACCTGTCCACGCTCTATTTCTTCACGCTTTATTCCTCGAAGCAAGGCACCGATGTTATCTCCGGCCTGCCCTTCGTCAAGGAGTTTACGAAACATCTCAACACCAGTACAGGTAGTCTTCTGGGTCTCTTTTATCCCTACTATCTCAACCTCATCACCAACGTGAACAACTCCTCGCTCGATACGACCGGTTGCCACAGTTCCACGACCAGAAATTGAAAAGACATCCTCAATCGGCATCAGGAAAGGCTGATCCACATCCCGCTCTGGTTCTGGTATGTAGGTATCAATTGCTTCCATAAGCTCCCACACACACTTGGCGTCTTCCTCATCTTCCGGATTCTCAAGTGCCTTCAGTGCTGACCCCTGCACAAAAGGGATATCATCACCAGGAAACTCATACTTGTCGAGCAGTTCACGAAGTTCCATCTCCACCAGTTCGATAAGTTCCTCGTCATCCACCATATCGCATTTATTAAGAAACACAACGATAGCTGGAACACCTACCTGACGTGCGAGAAGAATATGCTCTCTTGTCTGCGGCATTGCTCCATCAGTTGCCGCAACAACGAGGATAGCTCCATCCATCTGGGCAGCACCGGTGATCATGTTTTTTATATAATCCGCGTGCCCCGGGCAATCCACATGCGCATAGTGGCGATTTACTGTCTCATATTCAACATGCGCCGTCGCAATGGTAATCCCACGCTCTTTCTCTTCGGGCGCCTTATCAATATCGCTGAAGTCAGTAAAAGTTGCCTGACCTTTTAAAGATAAGACACGAGTTATCGCAGCGGTCAAGGTAGTCTTGCCATGATCGATGTGACCGACCGTCCCGACATTGACATGCGGCTTAGTCCTTTCAAATTTTTGTTTTGACATCTTCTTGTCTCCTCAGGCCGTTTTAGAAAGTTACGTTACTGGTTGCATCTCATATCTAACTGGAGCCCACGACCGGATTTGAACCGGTGACCTCATCCTTACCAAGGATGCGCTCTACCAACTGAGCTACGTGGGCCTCATAGTCTCAATACGAGAAATAAATACATGGAGCGGGAAACGAGACTCGAACTCGCAACCCTCAGCTTGGAAGGCTGATGCTCTACCAATTGAGCTATTCCCGCTCAGGATATTTCTCACCTTATAAAGCGAAATGGTATTGGTGGAGGGGGAAGGATTCGAACCTTCGAAGGCTGAGCCGACAGATTTACAGTCTGTTCCCTTTGACCGCTCGGGAACCCCTCCAGGGGAAATGTCTAGTCCCGACTAACGAGACAAGCGCCTTTATCAGATTTTTCCAGTTAAAACAGAAAATAAGCAAAAATCTACCAGGCACTAAAAAATACCAGACACCTATATACTCTTTCCATCACTTTGTAAAGTGGTTTTTATTTTTGGAGCTGGCGATAGGACTTGAACCCACAACAACCTCATTACAAGTGAGGAGCTCTACCAATTGAGCTACGCCAGCATACAGGGTGGAAGAATATACTCATTCCAAAATCTTAATTCAATATATATTTTCATATTTATTCATTTTTCTTGCCTCTCTTTCAAGCTGAGTTGTGCAGGCAAAAAAAGGGCCAAGTCTCAGCATGACTCAGCCCTTACTTCAATAGAAAAGCGAAAAAGTGTTATTTTTGAGAAAATGCACTTTCACGGTATTTTTCAAAGGTATACGCCGTGGTCCTGTAAATCAGATGCGCAAACTTTGTATACGGCAAATAGAGAAACAGCATCATAATTGAAACGAGATGCAGGAAATACACGAGATATCCTACAGTAGGAGCGCCCGCCCATCTCAGCAGTTCCGCACCTAAACCGGTCACACCAACCGCGGTGATCTCCCAGATAAGGAACCAGTCGTAAAAAGTTGTTTGAGTATCGAGTTCCTGCTCTGCCTTCTTTCTGTTGCTCCACAGCACGACAATACCGAATAAAAGAGCAATCGCAGATACATTTGCCAGAATCTTGAAAGGATCGGCAAGTGACATTGGACCATGCAATGACGGCCAGACCAAACCAAGTACGTCATTTTTGATTAGAGACCAGGTGGTCACAATAAACAGGCCGATAAAAGCGAGCATTAAAGGAAGGTGTCCCCGTACTCTGTCGATATTTACGGTGCACTCCCTGAAGCGGTTATGCTTTACAATTTCGACAAGAGACGGCCAGAGGAATTCTTTTATAAACTGAATCGCCGATGGCCGATAATCTGGATTAACTCCGGCATTCTCAGACATGCTTTTCCACATCTTGGTTATCCCTTTAAAAGCGGAAAATAAGCCCAACCCCAGCGAAGGGACCATGATAAGGACAATGAAAAATATATTTTTCGCGTACCAATAGAAATCCCAGGTTCCAAAGAAACGCTGGTAGCCATAGTGACCGAATTCCTCCTGGCTTGGAATATGTACCGCCCCTGAAAGCATCCACATGAACAAGATAATAACTACCGGAATACCTATTAGCATAGGCAGTCCTTTAGCACTTGAAGCGAGTTTTGCAAGCGGTGCGGGCCAGCCATAAAAAGTGTATGCATAAGCCCGAATAGCGCTAAGCACATCACCAGGCTTTGCACCTCTTGGACATTTTTCAGTACAATCTCCACATTGATGGCAGAGAAACACATCGGGGTCAGTGACAAGCTTATCCTTGAGCCCCCATTGAGACCATATCATCTCCTTACGGGGGAAAGGCTTACCATCTTTTGACAGTGGACACGTAACAGAACATGCCGCACACTGATAACACTTCTTGAGTGTATCGCCTCCAGCTTCTTTTAGAGATTTAATAAATTCTAAATCCGGTTGAACATTCATAGTCTCCCTCCTGCTATAATATCAAAATTCAATTCATTTCCACCATTGCCACAACCCGTGGCATTGGACGCTGCTGCAGCGCAGCAGCGTCATGATAAAAAACAGACTAGAAACCTTTGAATGGATTTGGTCCCATTTCAACAATTTCTTCTACAAAATCATTGAGAAGCTGCGGAATCTTGTCGTAATCAGTGATAGCCACCTGCTCAGCTGCACACCGCTCTGGCTCAAGGCCGAGGGTGGACAGTGTATCACCAATATTTTCCATCCGTTTTTCTGCGATTTCTGACCCCTTCACAAAATGGCACTGATAATCATCGCCATGGGAGCACCCCAACAGCATCGCACCATCCATTCCAGCGGCAAGCGCATCACGAATCCATGCCATATTAACAGAACCCAGACATCGCACCGGTATAAAGCGGATCATATGGTTGAGCCCGTTTCTCCTCATACCTGCCATATCCAGGGCCGGATACGCATCATTTTCACACACAAAAACGATAATTCTCAAACGATCATCGTCATCCTCCGGAACCTCGACCGATTTGATCATAGATCCAATAAGGTCAATGTTGTAGTCCTTAAAGCCTATGATTCTTTCAGGGCATGACCCCATGCAGGTACCACAACGGCGACAACGGGTAGGGTTGGTAAGCGGCGTCCCCTTATCATCATCATCTAGAGCACCGAAAGGACACTCCTCGGTACAGCGTTTACACTGCGTGCATCTCTGCATGAAAAAATCGGGATAGGTTGCATCGCCGGACCTTGGATGAACCGAGACCCCACGGTCAACAGATTCAATACACTGTATGGCCTTCAGGGCTGCGCCGGTTGCATCATCCACTGCCTCTTCCATGGTTTCAGCTTTCCTTACACCGCCACAGGTATAAACCCCGGTACGTCTGGTTTCATAAGGGAAACAGATAAAATGAGAATCGGCATACCCATCAAAAAGTTCAAGATCAGAAAATGCAGGACCCTGACGATAAGCAAGATTAATGGAATACTCATCAAGAGTCACAGGCACCATGCCGGCAGCGAGGACTACCATATCAACGTCCACAGTAATATCCTCGCCGAGCAATGTATCAGCAGCTGCTACGCTGAGCTTGTCTCCATTCTCCTCCACTTTCATAACGGATGCTTTGGTCATGAAAATGCCATCATTGAGCTGAGCGTTCTTGTAAAAGAGCTCCATATGACCAGGAGTTCTCATATGCTGATAGAGGATATATGCCTTCCCTTCTGCGTTATCTTCGCAAACATACTGAGCCTGCTTAAGAGCAACCATCGAAGTTACAGAGTTACAGTACGGGAAGTCAGTGTCACTTTCATTGCCGCCCGGACTTTGCACAAAGGCAACATTTGCAGGAACTTTACCCTCTTTGGCAAGCTTCTCAAACTCGGCATTGGTAACTACATTTTTAAGAGTCCCATATCCGAGATGTTCATACTGCGATACATCAGCAGGTTTCCATCCGGTTGCAAGCACAACTGATCCAACCTTTACAGCATTTGGATCAATCTCTACATATGCCTGTAATTCCGCATTCGGGTCTTCCATCTCCCCTTTATCAATCAGGTCCTTCTCTTCCGGAGTTACCTTGTCAGGAGCATCCCACTCTGTACTGCTGCCTGCAGCTTTAAAACTGACACCGAAGTCACCCGGGGCACCTGCTATTCGCGCCACTTCCGTTTCGGTTTTCACTGTAATTTTTTCATTGCCTGTAACTTCGGCAATCAGTGCATCTATGGGATTTTCTTCCAGGTCGGTCCAGGGAGCCTTGGTAGGAAAGGAGCTGCGCCAGCCACTTGCCTTGCCTCCAAGCTCAGCCTCTTTTTCAACAAGTGTCACATCATACCCTGCAGCAGCCGCCTCTTTTGCTGCAGTAAGACCAGCCAGCCCTCCACCCATTACCAGTATGGTTTTATGTAAAACTTCAAGCTGGTAGGGGTCAGGGAGTTCTGTCTTCTGCGCACGGGTGCAAGCCATCCTCATATAATCAGATGCGGTCTCCTGTAAATATTCGGCCGCCTCAGCATCAGGCTCCTCACCCTCTGCAGGTTTAATCTCTGCCCAGACAACCTGTTCGCGCAGATTAGCGCGAACTGTAATTTTATCATCACCGAAGTCAAATTCTCTGGCCATAACTCTCGGAGAACATGCTCCTATTACGACTGTGTTGATACCTTCTGCAACATCGTTTTCGATGAGGGCGCGGCCCTCGGCACCACAGAGGCATTCATGACTTTTGCACTCCATGGACATCTCATCGGTCACTACGCCGGCAAGCGCTTCCATATCGAGCGCGTCACCGATGCCACAACCAGAGCATATATATGAGCAATATGTCTTATCCATTAATAATTACCTCCTGGAAACCTGAATTGCCTTAAGGGCAGCTGCAGTTGATGATTGAGTAGTGGTAACAACGTCCGCAGCTTTCTTGGCACACCCTGCTGCGATCATTGCCTTGTCAATATTTGTAATAACAAAGCCGCTGCTATCCAGATCCAGAGCTACAGGAGCTCCCTGTATATCAAGAGATGGCTGCATGCCGGTGGCCAAGACTGCCACATCGACTTTCTGTGAAATTTTTTCAGCTGTTAAGGAATTTTCAGCGATAACAGTCACTCCACCATCTGATTCAACCACCATGTCGGCGACTTTTCCTTTGATAAAGGTCGCCTTTTCGTCCGCCATCCGAACTTCTCTGAATTTCTCGTATTTACCCGGAGTTCTGAGATCGATATAAAACACATAAATCTGTGCATCAGGATACTGCTTTCGTACATAAGTCATCTGCTTGAAGGTAGCCATACAGCAGATATGGGAACAGTATTCCAGGTGATTTTCATCCCTGGATCCAGCGCACTGCACAAATGCAATAGACTCAATCTCTTTGCCATCTCCCGGTCTCACGATTGATCCGCCTGTAGGCCCGTTTGGGGAGGCCATACGTTCCATCATCATATTAGTGATAATCGCGTCGGAATCGGCGAACTTGAGATTGTCCATCCTGGTTGGCTCATATGGTGCCCATCCGGTAGACCAGACAATGGAGGCGACGTTTACAGTTACAGTTTCAACCTGCATCTCCAGGTCAACGGCATTGTATTTACATGCAGCCTTGACAGCTTCGGCGCCAGATGTACTCAACGCATCTTTATTAATAACATACCGCCTGGGGAATGCCATCTCGTGAGGGAGATATGCGGCTTTACACTTATCCATGCCAAAATTGAACTCATTGTCAATCTCATCGGGACAGGCATCACTGCAGTCACCACATGCCGTGCAGTTGCTGTTCACATAACGTGGTGCTTTTTCAAGGGTTACCTCATAATTACCGGGATCACCAGAGACCGACTTAACGGTTGTCATGGTGTATGTCCTGATCCTGCGATTATCCTTAATACGACGGAAATTTATCTCGAGTCCGCAGCTTGGTGGGCAAAGTTTTGGGAAATACTCATTTAACTGAGCCACTCGCCCACCAAAATATGCAGCCTTTTCAACCAGAAATACATCATTCCCGACTTCAGCGGCTTCTAAAGCAGCAGTCAAACCACTGATGCCCCCGCCTACGACCAATACTGCACCAGAAGTGCCATGCTCGTCAGTCATACCTTTCCTCCATAATTGCTCTTAATATATTGTACTATCGACATCCCCTATCCACTGCCTGGATTGGACCAGGATAAAGGGTATCAACTATTGAACCCAGTTGATCATACACAATATGCGAAGCCAACGAAAACTATTTTAGCTTATATTGACCAAAGTTTTTCCCGCCTCTGATCAATGTAAGCTAAAATAACCTCTCCATACTAAAAAATCTCCAGGAATCAAAGAGACTCCTGGAGATTTTCCTACATCATGTCAACAACTTCCTTGAGATTAAAGCCAAGGCTCTGTCTCAATAATGTTGACAACCTCAACCTTTTCACACTTCCATTCCTTAGACTCGGGATCGAATGTGGAGTTGACGAAGCACTTCCAGTTTTCGTCATCACAGGTTGGATAGTCAGATCTGTAGTAGAATCCAGGATAACGAGATTCTTTACGGAACTCAATGTGACGGATATGCGTCTCAACACACCAGATACGGTGATAGTTCTCCCAGCAGCGGAGAAGCTCATGAAGATCACCGGCTGCCATTTTCTCGGCATCTTCACGAAGAAGAAGAAGAAGATCGAGGCAGATATTGAGGAGCTTACCTGAAGTCATATAGTACGTCGCAACACCACCACCATACTCATCAGTAGCCTTCATCAAACGCATCATGAGGCCAGCAGGTTTACAGTAGTTAGGATTCACATCCGCTGCAGTAGACGCACCAACAAACTCATGGTAGCGTCTTACGGGAGCATAAATCTCATCGGCAAGCTCCTGGGGAGTCTGCTTGAGCTCAGGCGTAAAATCAGCATTGTCACGACAGAATTTTACCATCTGCTTTGCACAGATACGGCCTTCAGCATGAGAACCGGAAGAGAACTTGTGACCGGAAGCTCCGACACCATCACCCGCGGTAAAGAGACCATCAACTGTGGTCATTCGGTTGTATCCCCACTTATACTTATGAGCGCGGGAATCATTCTGGATATCGGGTACCCAGTCCTCTTCGGGACCGGAACACCAGATTCCACAGCAACCGGAATGGGATCCAAGCATGTAGGGTTCTGTAGGCATAATTTCTGAACCAACCTTCTCAGGTTCAATATTCGCACCGGCCCAGAGTCCAGCCTGACCTACAGACATATCAAGAAAATCTTCCCAGGCTTCAGATTCGAGATGCTTCCAGAACTTCTTCAGCTTCTTCTCATCCATTCCTGCATCACGACGCTCGTCGATAAATGCGTTCAGAGCAACGTCGGTAGCCATATAGATAGGACCGCGCCCCGCTCTCAGTTCTTTAATCATCAGGTGATTACGCAGACATGTCGGGGTAACTGCAGATGCGCCGTAAGGCATGAACTGTTTAAGCTCTTCTGCTGCTGCATCGCCCATTGCATAGAACTCTCCGAGACCATTAGCAACTTTAGCTTTAAACAGGAGGAACCAGGCACCAACAGGTCCGTAACCATCTTTAAAACGGGCCGGGGTGAAACGATTTTCCATCATGGTCAAAGTAGCACCAACCTGAGCACACATGGTGTAGGTGGAACCTGCATTCCATACTGGATACCACGCACGTCCTTTACCTTCACCGGTAGAACGGGGACGGAAGATATTAACAGCACCGCCACAGGCTACCAGAGCAGTTTTGCAACGGAAGACATGTACTTTGTTCTCACGTGTGGAAAAACCTACAGCACCAGCTATCTGATTTGCCTTATTCTTGTCAAGTAAAAGCTTAACAACAAAAACACGCTCAATAACATTATCGGAACCAAGTGCCGTCTGTGCCGGCTCAGCTACTATACATTTGTAGGATTCACCGTTGATCATAATCTGCCACTTACCGGTACGTACCGGAGTCCCGCCTTCACGCAGGCTTGGAGCAGGTTTGGCACCATCAAGGTTCTCGCCGTCAGCATCTTTCTTCCAGATCGGGAGTCCCCACTCTTCAAACAGCTTTACAGACTCATCAACGTGACGACCGCAGTCATAAATAAGATCTTCACGGACAACGCCCATGAGGTCGTTACGTACCATCTTTACATAGTCTTCAATTGGGTTCTCACCAATATACGTGTTGATAGCAGAGAGGCCCTGTGCAACAGCACCGGAACGCTCGAGTGAAGCCTTATCAACGAGTACAATTTTCAGTTCTTCCGGAGCCCATTT
Source organism: uncultured Myxococcota bacterium (assembly GCA_964196355.1). Taxonomy (GTDB): domain Bacteria; phylum Desulfobacterota; class Desulfobulbia; order Desulfobulbales; family Desulfocapsaceae; genus Desulfomarina. Next base: position 12,361 of record CAXMTO010000242.1, on the reverse strand, counting down.
TTTGATCTCAAAAGCAGCTCCGCATGCAGCCATACCGCCACCGATAATAAGTACGTCTACATCCTGCTCGACGACTTCCGGGTTCACATCGGCTTTAAGCTCACCTTTTGGTTTATTAGGTAATGCCATGTTTAAATCTCCTTAAAATAATAAGATTCTTTCAGTTAAAACCTTCTAACTCAGCTTATTTCGGGGTAGGAAGATCCGCTTCCAGAAGCAGACACTCGTCATCCAGATTAGCGCCTTTCTCGGCCCCATAAGCGTTGGCAGCACCTTCAGCAGTGGTGCGGATTGGAAACTTGAATCGCTTCACATTTCCATTACGAAATTTCACAGTCCACATGATGGAATCAGAAGACCTCATTGGGTGAACCTGACCACCCATTGGCACAAAGTCGTCATAGCCACGAACAAGAATGGCGTCCTGCGGGCAAATCTTAACGCAGGAATAACACTCCCAACATGCATCCGGTTCCTGATTGTACGCCAGCATTGTCTCGACGTTCAAAACCATCAGATCATTCGGACAGATGTACATGCACGCGGTTTTGTCTCCACCTTTGCAGCCATCACATTTGGAAGGATCCACATAACTTGGCATTAAACTACCTCCTCAGTTTGTATTAACTGTTGTGACCCTGACCAACAGGGCCAACTAAAACTCTAGACCTCTAAAACTACCACAAAAACATTTGACTACACTCAGATAGACTAAAAAGCAATCAAACGGGTAACCCAAAAAACCACCTATTGATGCACAATGCCTAACAACACAGCAGGTACAACAATGAATGGCTACTCATTTTCTATGAGAGCTTTTTATATATGGTTGTAGAATAATTGTCAAGAGAATTCATAAAGGAACATGTCGAGATTAGACATAGCTATCGCGCACAATAACTTCACGTGGTTTAGCACCATCTGCAGGGCCCACGACACCTTCTATTTCCATTCTTTCTATCATTCTTGCCGCCCGGTTGTAGCCGACTCTCATTCTGCGCTGGACCATTGAAATTGATGCCTGACCAGCTTCGGTCACAATAGCCACCGCCTCATCATACCGCTCATCATACTCCTCATCTCCGGCCGCATTGCCTCCGCCATCTTCCCGCTCAATTTCATCAACAACCGAGTCATCATATGTTGAACTTCCCTGCTTTTTCCAGAACTCTACTATGTCAGTTGTTTCCTTTTCAGAGATATATGCTCCATGGATACGTTTCAAAGTGGACGTCCCCGGGGCAAGAAAAAGCATATCTCCCGCTCCAAGCAGATGCTCTGCGCCAGAATTATCAAGGATGGTCCTGGAATCGATTTTGGAGGCAACCTTAAAAGAAATTCTTGTTGGAAAATTTGCCTTGATAAGCCCCGTCAACACATCCACTGATGGCCGCTGAGTTGCCAGTATCATATGCATTCCAGCGGCTCTTGCCATTTGTGCCAAGCGTGCAATAGCCGCTTCCACATCTTTTGAGGCAACCATCATCAAATCGGCAAGCTCATCAACCACTATTACTATATAGGGCAATTTTTCTTCTGAACTCTCATTATAGGAATCAAAGCTTTTCACCTTGCTCTCTTCGAGCAGTTTATACCTCCTTTCCATTTCTCTCACTGCCCAGTTCAGCGCTCTTGATGCAAGCCTGGGATCAACAACTACAGGGTGCAGAAGATGAGGTATCCCCTCATACCCGGAGAGTTCTATACGTTTTGGGTCTACCATTAAAAACCGAACTTCTTCCGGAGTGGCGTTGTATAAAACGGAGGCGATAATTGTATTTATTCCAACACTCTTACCCGCTCCGGTGGCCCCTGCTATCAGCAGATGAGGCATCTTTGCCAGGTTAGCCATAGATAGATTTCCAACTACATCCAATCCAAGGGCGATGGACAATTTATTATGACTCTTTCTATAGTCGTCGGATCCAATAAGATCCCGAATATAGACAATTTTTCTATTTTCATTTGGTATCTCCACTCCCAAGGCTGCCTTCCCTGGGACCGAGCCAACCACCCGTACAGACTTTGCCTTCAGTCCCAGGGCAAGATCATCGGCCAGGCCGACAATCTTATTTATTTTCACACCAGGGGCGGGAGCATACTCATACGTAGTCACGACAGGCCCGGGGGAGATTCCCACTACTTTCCCTGAAACACCAAAATTTCGCAACTTTTGCTCGAGTTGCTTGGAAATCTTGTAATACACTTCCTTATCTATTTTATCGTGCACCTGATTATTTTTTCCCAGCAGGGAAAGCGGAGGCAATTTCCAGTCACCACGAGCAACGGGTTTCGCGGCAAATTCCTCATCTTCGTCACTCCTTTTTGCAACGGAAACAAATTCTTTCACCACAGGAACGGCGTGCGACAACGCAGCAGGCTGTTCTATCGGCTGCCGGGACGGTTTTTTCCTGGTTGAAACGCGCTTTTCAGCCCTTTCAGCTCTTCCCTCTTTCACTCCAAGCAAAATGGTTTTGAAAAAATGAGATGTGCTTTTAATCGTCCGCCAGAGGAAAGCAAGCAGCCTGTAAGGAGAAAATTGCGCGGCAAGCATGAGGGCAATGAGGAAAAGCAGGAAAAATACCATTATCGTCCCCACATCTCCCATCACTGCATTAAGGAGTGTAAATCCGGTCCTCCCCAAAAATCCACCCATATCAATCAGCGCAGGATCTTTTATTGCGAGACAGGAAAGAAGCCCGCAAAAGGATATTATCGCGCCAGTCAGACCCGCGGCAATCTGGGGTAAACGCTCAAAGGACATCTGAGGACTGAAGAAAAGAAAGGAGAGGAGCAGTACCAGGGCCGGTAACAGGTACGCTCCCCATCCGGTAAAACCAAAGAGGACGCCGGCAATCAACAGACCGATTTCCCCACACCAGTTCTTTTCCAGCTTGAGACTGCTGGTTACAAGACTGAGAACTATAAAAAGTGATACGAAAATGCCGAAAACGGCCAAAGCTTCCTGCTTCAGTCCCGGCTTCCTGGGTGTGTTTTTTTGAGCCATGCGCCTCTAATTTCCGTGTATTTGCTTTACTTAAAGGGTGAATTTCCGCACAAAGATGTACTCGGAATTCAAAATAAATGCAAGACACACCAAGAGTGTATGGTTGGGAGCTTGTCCGAGAATAGACATTTTTCTCAAATCGAGGCATTTATGAAAAACAAGCGCAACCATATAGTTGATATTGCGAGCATTGTTTTTTATAAATAACGAAGAGTTGGGGAAAAGGGTATTCTCGGACAGGCTCCCAGGGGGGCTACTGGGAGATGTTACTTCTTACGGCATCAAGTACTCCATTGATAAAACCTGGAGAGTCATCTCCGGCAAACCGTTTGGCAATTTCCACAGCCTCATTGATAGCGACCTGGGGAGGCACATCCTCCATCAGGGTCATTTCAAATACAGCGATACGCAGCAGGTTCCTGTCCGTCGGTGCAATACGCGACAGGCGCCAATGACTTCCTGCAGAGCTGATCAACTCATCGATTTTTTCGATCTCGGCGAGCACACCCTGAATCAAGCCTAAGGCATAGGGGCGTGCCTTCTTATTAACCTGATACAATGAACAAAAAAGATGAAAAGACTCGGCCAGCCCCAGATCATCACTGATATCTGCAACTTTGACAAAATCATTCTGATAGAGAAACTGCAGGGCAGCTTCTCTCGATTTACGGCGTGTTCCCATGTTAAAATGTCAACAATGTTAAATACATATATCTATTATCCGTTTTGGCTGATAAGTTACCAGCTCAGACCAGACGTTCCACCAGATTTGCCATTTCTATTGCAGCCACGGCAACTTCTGCACCCTTATTACCCGCTTTGGTTCCGCTTCTTTCAATGGCCTGCTCAATGGTTTCTGTAGTCAACACCCCAAAAAGAACAGGAACACCCGTATCAAGGCCAACCTGGGCTGTCCCTTTGGATACCTCGCTTACAACTACATCGAAATGCGGAGTGGCACCTCTTATGACGACACCCAAAACAATCACAGCATCGTACTTCTGGGAACCCGCAAGCCTCTTGGCAATCAGTGGGATCTCGAAAGCGCCGGGTACGCGCACAACATCAATATCTGAATCGAGAGCTCCCGAACGAATCAGACTGTCAAGCGCACCCTCGAGCAGTTTCTCACTTATAAATGAGTTATACCGTGCCACAATTATTGCGAACTTTTTTCCATCCGCCCTGAGATTTCCTTCGATAATGTTAGCCATTTATTTCACCTGTACTCAATTTGAAATTTCCGCTAAGACACTAACACCCCACAAGGGGGTATAAGTACCTTGGTGGTATATGTAACAACATAATTTCAACATACATTCCTCAGTTTCTTGCTTTTTATTGCAGGGTTTCTGGAGTAAGGTACTAATCCTCAACCTCTATAAGATGTCCCATCCGATCACGTTTACAGACCAGATATTCCTTATTTTCTTCACCTGCCTCCATTTCCAGAGGGAAACGCGCTACAACTTCAAGACCATACCCTTCAAGTCCAATAATCTTTTTTGGGTTATTAGTCAGAATCGCCATCTTCTTAACCCCCAGATCACGCAGGATTTGCGCCCCTATACCGTAATCCCTGAGATCACTCTTAAATCCAAGTTTCTGGTTTGCCTCTACGGTATCCATCCCCTCCTCATCCTGGAGACAGTAGGCCTTCAGCTTATTCACGAGTCCGATTCCCCGGCCTTCCTGGCGCATGTAAAGTACAATACCGGCACCTTCCTGATCGATCATTTTCATTGCGGCTTTCAGCTGTGAACCGCAATCGCATCTGGATGAACCGAACACATCGCCAGTAAGACATTCCGAATGCACACGGACCAATACGCGCTCAACCTGAGTTATGTCTCCCTTGACAAGAGCTATATGCTCATGACTGTCAACAGAATTTGTATATACTACCGCCTTGAAAACACCGGAAGTCTCAGTAGGAACTCTTGCCTCCGCTGCTCTTTGAACCAACACATCTTCACGAAGCCTGTAAGCGACAAGATCTGCAATTGTTGCGATTTTAAGATCATGTTTTTCTGCAACTTTTTCGAGATCAGGCATACGTGCCATAGTTCCGTCAGCATTCATAATCTCACAAATGACTCCCGCAGGAGCTAAACCGGCCAACCTGGAGAGATCGACAGACCCCTCCGTCTGCCCGGCTCTGACGAGTACGCCGCCATCGCGTGCTTTCAAAGGAAATATATGGCCAGGACTGATGACATCTCCAGCTTTTGCATCCGGCGCGACCGCCGCCTTAATGGTGCGCGCCCGGTCAGCTGCAGAAATCCCGGTGGAGACGCCTGTCTTTGCCTCAATGCTGACAGTAAAGCCTGTACCGTAGGGCGATTTATTATTACTCACCATCATCGGCAGTTCCAGCTTCTCAACAAGTTCACTGCTCAGGGTAAGACATATAAGCCCTCTTCCATGCGTAGCCATGAAATTTATTGCAGCGGCATCCACACCTTCGGTCGCCATATAGAGGTCGCCTTCATTCTCCCGATCTTCGTCATCAACAAGAATGACCATCTTTCCCGCTTTTATATCTTCAATAACCTCTTCAATCGGACTGACTGCCATGATATTCACACTTTTAACTGTTTTAGTGCCTTACTCCTGAAAACCTGTCATAAAAACAAGAAATCTGGAGAGTGCATTGAAATTAGGAACTTAGAATTAACTTTTTACCTTCTATAACCCCCGAAGGGGGACTGGACCGAGTCCCGGCTATTCTTATTTACCGGACCAGGATTAATTATCGTGTTCTTCTACAAAAACCCATGCTTTGCAAGAAATTCAGAATTAATGTTTCCATCACTGGCCGACTCACCGACCCGCTGTGGAGTTACTAGCAATTTTTCGATATACTTGCCAAGTATATCTACTTCTATATTTACTTTATATCCTGCCTTCAATTCACGCAGAGTAGTCACATTGAGTGTATGTGGAATTACAGATACTGAAAAAAATCCACTTCCACAACTATTTACCGTCAAACTCACCCCGTCAACAGTTATTGAACCTTTCTCTATCACATAGCGATCGAAGAGCTCCGGCACTGAAAAGGAAAACAGCGTATAATCGCCGAGTTCCTGCCGATCTTTGACAATCGCCATAGCGTCAACATGACCAGAGACGAGATGTCCGCCAAGGCGATCTGACAACCTCAAGGCCCTTTCAAGATTAACAAAGTTGCCCTGCCGAAGAGAACCAAGACGAGTGCGTGACAGCGTTTCCGGAGATACGTCAGCACTAAACCGTCGGCCTCTTATGTTATAGGCAGTTAGGCAGACTCCACTTACAGCGATAGACTCCCCCTCTTTTGGCTCGTCTAGATCAAAATCAGCCTCAATATCAAAAGCCAACCCGCCGCCGACTGTTCTCTTTACAACAAGTCTGCCGACTCCTTCAATAATCCCTGTAAACATTGCAAGCTACTCCATACGATCAGGAATCGTTTTCCAAATTTTCCGCTTTTTCTAGCATTTTCTGGGCAAGAGTGTCGTGACTAAAGTTTTTATGGATAGAGGCGGCTGTTCGGTAAGCGTCTGCCGCCTTGGCATTACTCCCCGCGTCAGTATATATTTCTGCCATTAATTCGAGCGTAGCAACTGCCCCCTGGGGATCCCGGTTATCCTGATACCAATCAAGCATATCAAGACATTTTTCAACGGCCTCATTATACTTCCGCAGACCTCTGTAAGCAATGACACATTGTTTTGAGACAGCTAAAAGACTCATCCGGTCATTGGATGAATCGCAGATATCATATACTCTTTTGAAGTGCACCAATGCCTTCTCGTTCTCATTTCTGGCAAGACAGACAAGACCGAGTTGGTTACAGGCGTTTGCAATGCCGCTTTGGTCTTCTCTCTCTTCAAAACCAAGAAGAGCATTATGCAGGGCAACAGCAGCCTGTCCAGTCTCATTATTTTCTAGGAACCGTTTCCCCTCTTCAAATTCCGCCTGTACAGGGTCGGACGCCTCCGTTTGTTTTACATTGTCAACTGCGGGAGATATCGAATTGATATCCTGAAGTTTACTGCTCATTGTCACTTCCTCCATAACTCTATAACCTTGGACAAGGATTTTTCATCAAAACGGTACCTTTCATCCCCTGATAGCTCGTATTGCTGTTGATGCTTCGGCTGCAACCGTTGAGGTGACCAGCTCTCCCTCAGTATAAAGAGAGAATTCCTCCACATCGCCGTTCAACCCCATGAGTTGAATCGCCGCCTCAGTCGCCTTGATACGTCCCAGAAGGCGAGCCGTATTCCCGCGCACCTGAGGCTCAGCATCTTGCAGAAAGTCAAACAGGGTAAAAAACGGCATATTTCTGACCAGATCCGGGCGACTCTCGGCAATCTCTGCCAACGCCCACAATACCTGAGAACGGGTCGAAGAGTCTCCGAGATAATTGAGGAGGTGTCTGGCAAATGCACCAAAAATGTCCGGCCGCCTGGAAATGACACATCCTATTGTTTCTATCATTCCCCACGGTGTCGCAGCTGAATCAGAACACGCCTCAAACATGCGATGCAACAATTCTGACACCTGCCCGGGCTCACGGGTAGAAACTCTGGCACAAACCTGTCCTATAGCCCAGGCCACATACCAGCGATTACTCTCCAGCGGATCATACAGGAGTCGCTGCATTAATCGCAGGGTCTTCTTATCATCGAAGCAGAGTCCGACAAGACCGTCTATATCGCCTTTGCTCACCAGAATTTTCACCCCGGATTTAGTGGCCTTCTTTTTCACCCGGTTTTTGTCCGCTGCCGGCTCGACAACAAAACTGTTCTGTTCCTGTTCCGATGGTATTGATCGTGTTGCTACTGTATCGGTTTTCTGAGCTGTCCTTTTAGCAATGGTGGAAATATCGGTATGCAGTCGGATAAAATAAAGAACCCCCCGCACTGCACGCCCATCAAGGTTTTTCTTAGCAACCACTTGGTGCGCCTGTTCATCATAGTTTTCTATTCGCCCGGTCAGGTAGTCGTCTTCAGGCATCAAATCCCAGGCAAATTCTGCATTGCCATCACAGGCATACACCAGGGTTTCGACTATTGCAGCTCCGACATTATGACCAGTTGCGTCACAGGTATATACAGCTCCACATTGGCAGTTGCCGACTGGGAACTCATGCATTTTCCTTTCAGGGGCATCGCTCGCCCTGCCCACCTTCTGCCCGCAAAATGGGCACCACGGCGGCGTTGTTATTGTTTTCTTTGCCATAAGAAACTACTTCACCACAACCATTTTTTCCTGAAGGCTGGCAGCAAAATTAGGATCTACCGAATATCCGAGTTCCCTAGCCTTATCCAGGTGTTTCTTCGCCTCCGAAAATTGTTCGCTAAAATACAGCGCCACTGCAAGGTTGTTATGGCCGAGCGGAGAATCAGGATCACATTCAAGTCCCTTTCTGGCGGCGGTTACTGCGCGATCGTCCTCACCTTTCATGGTAAGAACCGAGGTCAAATTCATCCAGGCATTCGCCAGTTTGGGGTCATGCTGGATTGCTTTTTCATAGGAGGATATAGCCTTTTCGAGTTCATTCCGCTGCTGCCATATTAAACCTAAATTGGCATATGCCTGAGCGCTTTCAGGCTGAACTGCGATAGCTTTCTCATTTAATTCCTGAGACTCGTCCAGATTTCCCTGCCCAAAATATATTGCCCCGAGATTAATCATACTTTCACTGCTCAGCTCGTCAATTTCAATAGCTTTTTTCAAAACTTTGATTGCGTCTTCAACTCGACTCGCTTTCATGTAAACAAGGCCCAGATGATGAAAAGCCATCACAGAATTGGGGTGTTCCTTACATTTTTTTTCCAGTTCTTCAATTACCTTCGATAAATCTTCCTGCAACTGTTCAGCCATAACTTCCCTCTGTTTGTTTCACTGCATCTTTTAACAACCGCTCCCGATCATTTATTTCAGCCAGGAGAATACTATTATTACCAGGCACAAAGCCCTTTATAATTGAACATATCAGACATACTTAGAGCGCCTACAATATAGACACCTTCCCCCCACTTGCAAGAAGAAAAAGCAACTCCCTAATGTATGATTTTGGAGAGCCATAGCGTTTGGCAGGTTTGAGAAAACCACATTTTAAAAAAAACAGCTACTGAGTACGTTGCTCCGTCCACGACATCGCTAGTTCCTTCTGCTGCATAGCCAAAACCTCTTTGGCCTTCACCACATCCTTTACTATCTGCTCAGACAATTCTTTCGCTCCTGGAAATTTGTGTTCACTTCTTAAAAATTTAAGGAGGTTTACTTTTATTGGTCTTCCGTATATATCCCTGTTAAAATCAAAAATGTGCGTCTCCGCGACCAGTTGCTCGTCATCAAATGTCGGGTTATATCCGATATTCAATATCCCCCCAAAGCACTTGCCGTCGCAGATAACCTGCGTCACATAAACCCCGTGCTTTGGGACGAGGTCCTCCTCATCAAGCCTCAGGTTGGCCGTGGGGAAACCGATCTCTTTACCGCCGCGCTGTTTACCAACCTGGACAGTTCCACGAATTTGATAGGGTCTTCCCAGAAGAGATCTGGTGTCAACCATTTTCCCCTCCGACACAAGCCGACGTATTCTTGATGAACTAACGAGTTCATCTCTCTCGTAATGCGCTTCAACCACTGCGACGGGAAAAGCGAAGATCTTCCCCTGCTCTTTGAGAAAGTCAATATTCCCGCTCCTTCCCTTACCAAAAGCATAATCATAGCCAACGACCAACTCCTGAACACCAATTCTTTTAACAAGCAGATCAGCAACAAAGTGTTCAGCCGTAGTCTTCGCATATTCTTGAGTAAAAGGAATTATCAGCAAGACATCAATGCCAGCCATCTCAATGAGTTCAATTTTTTGTTCACAGGTCGAGATAAGTTTAATCCCGCCAGGTAACAGAATTTGAAGCGGATGTGGATCAAACGTTATGGCAACACTCGTCCCTCCTCTTTTTTGGGCTTTTTCCACGACCCTGGCAAACAGCTGTTGATGACCGCAATGAACCCCGTCAAAATTTCCAATAGTCACACATGCATTTAAAAAGGGTTCTCTGATTTCATTAATTTTTCTGTAAATCTTCATAGACACAACAAAGTTCAGTTTTTTACTTTAATAAAGCAAGAAAGTCTTGACAAAATCCTGCTCAGGGTTCATATTCTACCGCACTTGCCGAAGTGGCGGAATTGGTAGACGCGCTAGGTTCAGGGTCTAGTGGGGGTATCCTCGTGGGAGTTCGAGTCTCCCCTTCGGCACCAATTTCAGGGGTTTTTTCAGGTGTTTTCAAATACTTGAAAAAACCTTTTTTTGTTTGTTCGTAGAGGTGGTACACAAATGTGAGACACACTTCTACTATGAGCCCTCTAAATCCAACCTATTTACTCAAGTCCAGACATGGTATATTTTACTGCCGTGTTCGTATTCCACTTTCTATCAAAAAGCAATATAATACCACGAGAAATGAGATCAAGCGTTCATTGAACACTCGTGACTATTCAGTAGCATTAAGGGCAGCCAAGCACTTATGGGTTGAGCTAGAAAATACGGATTATACTATGAAAGACACGCATGATGCAATTGAGCTAGCAGACCAAGAAGCAAGTGATGGGAGAAAATTATTAAAGAAGTTTCTTATTGCCTCTATAGAATCAAAAGAGACTGGAATACTTGAGGGTGAAGACGTAGATAACTTCTTTGTTGATTATGTTAACAGTGAAAGTGAAATCGAAATCCTGTTTAAGAAATTGAACCCCCGCCAGACAGATCTGTTATATAAGCAATTAGATTTATGGGGAGAAGTTGCTCATGACAAGAAAAAAGAAATCCTACTAAAACTGAAGGAAGAGCTAGAGTCATCCACTACTATACTTGTTGAGCCCTCTGTAGCTACGCAACCCAATCAACTTACTCCATCTAATGCACCTGTCACGCCATTATTAACTGATGGGATCGAAGACTACATACAACATTATATTACCCTAAGGAAAAGAGGTAAGAATCCAAGACCTATTTCGAAAGATACAATTGGGGAATACAGAGGTATTCTAAAAGAGTTTATCAGAATTATTGATGGTGATAACCTGAAATGTAGCGACTTAACTAAACAATTAGTGATACGGTATGATGAGAATATATGGAAGGTTCCAGTTTCTCTTATGAATACAAACATATACAAAGGGAAAAGTATTAAATCTGTTATCGCAATGGGTAAAAAGACTAAGTCCAATGAGACAATTTCTAAACATATAATGATTGTTAAAAAATTTCTTCAATGGACAGCTAAGGAAGAATATACAACTACAGGTCTTGATGCACATTTCGAAAGAATAGGGATTGAAGACAAACCTGTTAATGAAAAGAGAAACTCATTTAATCCAGAAGAGCTTCATAAATTATTTAATAATGATATCTATGAGAAAGGGTTTTGGAAAGGAAGTAGTATTCACCTATCTCCTGAGAGGTACTGGCTTCCTTTGATTGCCCTATTTACTGGTATGAGAGGTAGGGAAATCGCCCAACTATATGCTGATGATGTTCAGTTGGATAAAGAATCTGACATATGGTTCATTGAAGTACGTTTTAATTTAGCAAGAAAGCAATGGAGGAAGAATGTTAATGCTGGTAGAAAGATACCTGTTCATCGTCATCTTAAGAAGTTGGGATTTATTGATTTAGTAGAAAATACTGAAAAAAAATCATTGATCTTCCCTAATCTTTACCATGAGTCAGGCAATCCATATAAAAATTGGGGAAATAATTTTAACAGAAAGACAGAATCAGGATGGAAATGGAAATTGGGAGTTAAAGGTAATACAGTATTTCATTCATTTAGACACAATGTTATAGATTACCTTGAGAAAGCAAACGTCCATAAAAGACCAGGATGTTTCCTAGTTGGTCAAAAATACGAGGGTGGCTTTGTATCCAACTATATCAAGCGTGATGACTTGGTACTCCTGAATAAGGTCATCAATGTGTTGTCATTTCCTTCTATTGACTGGAAGAATATACCAAAGAGAAGATGGTAAAGTATATCTCTTTAACTTCCTCTAATATATACACTATTTATTCTATTTCTATCTCCCCACATCCGTCTCTCTATCAAACACTAAACCACCATATCAGCAGGAGTACAGTTGGTTAGGGTTAGTTACGGTGAGTTATTCTTGATTATATAGACTGATGGAGACTGGTCTATACTACATTATCTGGAAACATCAATAAATTAAAGTGCTCCATTTGCAGCCAGTATTATGGAAATAATTTCGATTTTTTAAAAGGCGGAGAATGCTCCTTTTCGGGCATGTTTATTGGGCACGATCAAAATGGAACTTCACTGGAAA
>CAXMTO010000241.1:0-8498 GCA_964196355.1 uncultured Myxococcota bacterium | reverse complement strand
TCACCAACAAAGTTTTTCGCAGGTCGAGGCGCCGGGCATGAAGCTGTAGTGAGCTACTGCAAATGCTCGGCAACGAAGCAGCTGCGGAAAAATCTGTTGGCCCGAAGGGTGAACTTTTTAATTTGAAACAAAATACAGTCTAATATCTGAGGGTTTGATAAACTTCTAATTAGTTCTTGATACTGAGATTCAAATCAAAAAGTTCATGAGAGATGCGGGCTAGGTTGGTCCGTGTCAAATACCTTAGCTCTGATCAGTATCCTTTTTAAATATTTGGATTTTTCCAGGCAAAAAAAGGCAGCAGAGAAGACAGAGAAATGATGATGAAACAGCCACCCAAAATACATAGGTAATTCCTGTTAACACTGCGTTTCGAATGGTCTCCATTGCCTCGACCGGAACTTTCTCCTGGAATTCGGGACGCAACAGAACTGCTGAGCTCCTCCTGAGTTGTATCATGAGTTCCCGGGGAAGCAGATCCAGCGTTTTTTCAAGGCTGCCGAGCAGCCCGTTTGTGACCAGCCCCCCACAAATCCCAACCCCTACCGCTCCGCCAAGTGATCGACCAAACTGGTGTAATGATGTAGCTACGCCCAGATCCTCTGCTGCGAGACTGTTTTGCACTAAAATAAGCGTTGACAGTGAAACAAACCCCATCCCCAGCCCCATAATCAGAAAGACAATGAAACACTCAGTCATCGAAGTATGCAGGTCAAAGGTTAACGTCATCAGCGAAGCGAAGAGAAGAGTTATGCCGCCGGCAACCGCCCCTTTTTTACCACCACCATTGTGAGTGAACCTGCCCATAAAGAGTGCGCCAAAGGACCACCCTAAACTGAGCGACACCATGGCAAAACCGACCTGCATCGGCATCAACCCAAGCCCTCCCTGAATATATAGAGGAGCATACGCAAAGAAGGAAAAAATAGTAAAACTGGAAAAAAATGTCGCTGTATTGCCCAGAGCAAAGGTCCTATTGCTGAAAAAGCTGAGATCAACCAGAGGATCTTCTGCCCTTCTTTCCACCAGATAAAATAAAATGCCCAAAACAATCGTTGTCGCCATCAAGGCGTGCATTTCAAATGACATCCAGGCAAGTTCTCTGCCTCCTGCAATAAAAATCAACAATAAGCCCAGAATAAATCCGGAAAAAAGGCTGAGTCCCCAGAAATCAATTGAAACCTTTTCCCTTTTCTGCCGTGATTCTTTTAGAAAAAGACCTATCACTGCAAGACATACAATCCCTATGGGGATGTTAATAAAAAAAATCCACCTCCATGAAAAATATGAGACAATAAACCCGCCAAGAGTTGGTCCTATTACACTTGAAATCCCCCACACCGAACTTGCCAGGGACAGGGTCTTTGCACGCTGATCCTTAGGGGATATATCAGAGAGCACAATATAGACAAGAGCAAAGTTTCCTCCCGCTCCGATCCCCTGAAGAACCCTGCAGAAAGTCAGAAATGCCATGGACTGGGAAGAGCCCGCAGCTATTGATGAGAGCAGGAATAGCGCAATTGAAAAGAGAAATAAATTCTTTGAATTATACAGATCTGCAAGTTTACCGAAAATAGGCAGGGACACTGCACGGGCCAGGAAATAGGCTGAATACACCCAGGCATAGAGATGGAGCCCGCCAAGATCCGCTACGATGCTGGGCATTGCCGCAGACATGATCAAAGCATCAAGGGCCCCAAGAAAAAGCGCAAGAAGTGCTGCCAGGATAACGTAGGTTCGTTCTTTTGCTGTCAGGCTAACGGCTTTGTTCATTTGGTATGTCAGAAAGTTTCAATTTCAAAATCTGAAAAATATTACGGTACGTCAACTGATATTACCCACGTTCAAGGGTACCCTAAACAAAACCAGAGAGGATAATACACCAATTGTCCACATACAACACGTTTCTGTTCAACCAGACGCTGCCTTTTTCTTAACTGGAATTTTAAGGCGGAGACAAATAAAATAGTTGGATTGTTTGCCATTTTCTCCACCCCCTGGTAAAGCTTTGGTCAAGTCCACACAGGAAAAGAACAGAACAAACTGGTACCCAATTCCAGCCAGGAGGATTTCTCTATCACCCCACAAGGGGGTATAAGTACCATGGTGATAGATTTAACAGCATAATTTCAAAAGACATTTCTCAGTTTCTTGTTTTTTATCACTATTTTTCAGGAGTAAGGTACTAATGATCAGGTATGTCAGCATAAAAGGTTCTACAGTACCGGTACCTTTCGATGAAGCTGTTTTACAAGGTTTTGCGGCAGATGGTGGTCTTTTCGTCCCCGACAGAATACCTTCACTTACCAGAGACCAGCTTCAGGAGTGGTCCTCCCTCTCTTATCCAGACCTTGTTTTTGAACTCCTCTCACTTTTTATAGAAGATGAAATTATTCCCGCAAATGACTTACGACAGCTGGCCTCTTCGAGTTTTGCCTCCTTTAGTCACCCGGACATTCTGCCCGTGGTACCATTTGGCAGCAATCTACATGTCATGGAACTGTTTCATGGGCCTACCCTCTCCTTCAAAGACATTGCCATGGGCTTTCTTATTCGCACCATGGATTATCTGCTTGAACGCAAGAAGAAACACCTCAACATTATTCTTGCGACAACCGGTGATACCGGGCCGGCTGCTGTCCACGCTGCTGCAGGATGCAAATCAATTGACTGCTGGCCCCTCTACCCTTCCGGGATGATCTCTGAAGAACAGGAAAGACAGATGACTACGGTCGCAGCTGAAAATATTCATCCATTTTCCGTCGAAAACTGTAAGGACGGTGGCGACGATCTGGATGTCGTCGTAGCCAGCCTCTTCGCAGATCCCGTTTTGAAGAAAACACTTCGACTCTCCAGTGTGAATTCTATTAACTGGTGCAGAGTTATGGTACAGGCCGCCCACTTCGCCTATGGGTATTTCAGGGTATGTAAAAGCACAGGCAGTCCAGTGGCCTTTTCCGTGCCTTCGGGTGCATTTGGTAATCTTTTCGCCGGTTTTCTGGCCAGAAAAATGGGCATACCCATTCAGATGTTGATTTGCGCCAATAATAGCAACCAGACACTGCACAGGGTGTTCACCAAAGGTATATTTAAAAAAGAAAGGCTTCAGCGAACAGTCTCCTCTGCCATCGATATTATCCTCCCCTACAATTTCTGGCGTTTTTTGTACTATCACACCCCAGGTGGCGCCACCCAGATCAAAACTATGATGGAGACTTTTCACACTGCCGGGGAAGTCCGTCTTGACACCCCCACCTACAATGGCATTCGAGAGGGCTTCCTGTCCCTGCCAGTATCAGATGAACTTACCCTGGAAACGATAAGAACCACCTTCGATTCCTCAAACTATCTGCTTGACCCCCACGGAGCGGTCGCCGTCGCAGCAGCACATCATTTTCAACACCAGCTTCCAGAAGGAACCCCGCTTGTCTGCCTGGCCACTGCACATCCCGCAAAATTCCCGGAAATAATCCGCAAGAGCCTAGGAGGGATCGATAAACTCCCGGACGCAGCCACCCATCCAAGTATCATCAGGGCGAAAGATCTGCCTCAGAACCGAAAGATCTGCCAGTACAACAAACTCCGCAACTCCCTGACCGATGCTATCGAGGCCTGCGGTTAAAAACGATAACAGAATCTACAATGGCTAACTACACGACACTTACTCCAAAAGAATTAAAAGATCTTCTCAGCCACTACGACCTTGGAAAACTGATAAAGACGGAGCCACTTGAGGGAGGGCAAGCGAACTCCAGTATCAAGTTGTTTACTGAACGAGGTATCTTTATTCTCTCTATATGCGACGAAAAGAAGAGTGCGGACGTTGACTGCCTGACAAGAGTACTGTTGTCACTCGAAGAGTCAACCATTCCTGCAACGCTTCTGGTCAAAACCGCCTCCGGCAGACACCAGATTTCCCACAACAAAACACCTGTTTATCTCAAACGGTTTGTGCCGGGCCAGGTGACCCGCAACCTCACCTCTGCCATATTGCACCAGTTGGGGAGCACAATGGCCACAATGCATCGCCTGCCGGCAGTCGATGGACTGCCTGAGAAATTTCCCTGTGGCCTGCAACTTTTTGATGAAGTCATTAACTCAGATCTCGATCATCCCTATCTTGACTGGCTGGAACTAAAGAAACACAGGCTGCTTGAAAGACTCGATCCCGAGATGAGAAAAGGTTTTATCCATGGTGATATTTTCTGGGACAATCTGGTGGTCCGGGATGACACCCTGGTGGCAATCCTTGATTTTGAGGAAGCGTGTCACTATTATACGCTATTCGATCTTGGAATGTGTGCTGTGGGCTGCTGCAGTAAAAATGGGAAATTCGATCTAGCCAAAATAAAAGCCCTTATGACTGGTTACACCAGCCGGCAGCCCCTGATGCCAGAAGAACTCAGACAGTTGAGCATCTTTGTCGAATATGCAGCGGTGGCCGCATCTTTATGGCGGTTTCGACAGTACAACATCAACTACCCGGACAGTGGGAAAGCGGACTCCTACCTGGAGCTTTCTTCTCTCGCTGACCAGACGGCAACCCTGGACACACTCTCCTCAAACAATTAACGGAAGAAATAGAAGGATGCTCCCTTCTCACAAAGCCTGATGTATAATTTTAACTCTCACCAAAAAGTTCCTCTCCATCTTTCAATAGCAGTCTCTGCCTGCTTATCACCCTGGTTTGAAGATGATGTACTGGAAGAAGGTTTGACTCTTCTCCGTGAAACTGCTATCTCTCGCTTTTTTTTCCACCGACATCTAGCTGGAGCTCTTTTTCATGGCGAATACCCTCTCACAATCGTTTATGAAAAAACCAACCGAATACATCAGGGTTTCACCCTTAAGCAAGAGCATTGTTCCTTATGCACTGCTTCTCGGAACAAAAAACGGTGTAAACACATTGCCGCTCTCTGTCTTTTGAGCCTGGGTAAAAAACAACATGGGATGCTCTTTCCCATGCCACTTCTTTTCAAGAATTCTCCGTGGGGTAAACTTGCCGATTTTCTTCATGACTGGCTGTCCAGAGAAAAGGGGCGTCTTGACCGAACCTCCGATACAGAGAACATTTTCTTTACGCAAAAAGCATCGGAAGGAGGAATCCAGGCTCAAATATCTGTTTCCACCCTAACCGCGTGGGAGATATTCAGCCAGGAATCAACACCTTCAGCAGCTTTAAAACATTACAAAACCGCTGAAAAAATATCCTTAAGTGAAACGGAAAGGGACCTTAGAGCCTTGGGCACGAGCAGTCGGGCTCTCAAGCGCGACACCTCTATATGGAACCGTATATGTATGCTTTTTTACGGACTTGCCGGAGAAATGCAACCCAGGCTTTCCTATGCAAAAGATTCCGGACTCTTCCTGCTTGATTTTCAACATAACCAAACTTCTGCTCTATTGAAAATCCATCTCCCAAAACATCGCACTTTGGAAATTCTCGGGCAGCTAGACTACAAAGATCCAGCATTCCCGACTCTTCAACCGGCACGACAGGGGTTTGAGGTTAAAATGGACAACAGTGGCCGGATAGAGGTAAAACCCCTTATCTGGCGAAACAGGAAACAGCCCATCCTTCTATCGGGTATTTCTGACAGGAAATTCGGCAACAGCTATTACCTTCCTGGAGAGGGTTTTTTCCCTCTGGAAAAACGCGACCCAAAAGGATTAATAGTCCGTCCATCTAAAAAACAGGCACCCAATCCCCTTTTCGATTTTCTCGAACGGGATTCATCATTCGTAGTCGCAGACAATGAACTCGATGATTTTATACGAGAAAACAGACCTGCCCTGGCACACTCAGACAATCAGGTCGATCAGAAGATATTCAATCTTCAAATCAAGGCACTTCCCGACTCTCTGATCATCCATGACTTCCAGGAAGACCAGAACTGGTACTACCTCTCCTGTGACTATGGTCTGGGGGAAAGTTCAATATCACTGGAAGAGCTACTTGAAAAAAGGGCAGAAAGAGATGCACTCTATTCCGGCTCAACTGCCTTGCAGCTTAACAACACCCCTCTTTCATGGTTTCACGATCTGGCCGAAAAACGAGAGTGGACAGACAGGAAGGGGCGCCGTGGGGTGCGTCTTCTGCCGGGAGAATTTATTTCTCTTATTTCAATTATTGAAGATGTCCAGAGCAGGCTCAAAGACAATTCTTTTCAAAACCGTCTGGAAACGCTTCTTGACAGTTCCACCTGGAGCGATCCTGCAAAAATGGAACATGTCCCTGAACATCTCCGCGGCTATCAGGTAAACGGCCTTGCCTGGCTCCATACCCTTTATGAACTTGGGCTTGGAGGACTGTTGGCAGACGACATGGGGCTTGGTAAGACCCATCAGGGGCTGGCTCTTTTGCAAACAGTCAAGAAAAGGGAAAAAGAACAGATCATGCTTGTCGTCTGCCCTGCGTCGGTACTCACTCACTGGCGGGATAAAATTGACAGTTTCTATCCGGGGATGAATTACAGTTTTTACTATGGCCCTGGACGGGATCTCGGAAAGGCTATAGAGTCCGGCCTTATCCTGACTACTTATGGCGTTGTGCGCTCTGACCGGGAGCAGATGGGCGAGATTTCTTTTGAGATTATCTTGCTCGATGAGATGCAGAATCTGAAAAATCACAAGACCGAAATTCACAAAGCAGTGAACTCCCTGCAGTCCAGGATAAAGATTGGTTTATCCGGTACCCCGATAGAAAACTCACTGACTGATCTCTATTCTCTTTTCAATATCTGTCTTCCTGGAATATTTGGGACCATAAACCAATTTAAAGACACCTTTGTAAGACCGATCACAGAAAAACATGACGAGAGCCGGAAAAACAGGCTTTCTCAACTCATTCATCCCTTTATTCTTCGCCGTTCCCGAAAGCAGGTGTTAACCGAATTACCTGAGTTGATAGAAGATAATCGGGTATGCGAACTGAGCGAGGATCAAGTAGTACTTTATCGACAAGCGATTGATGACCAACAGTCTTTTCTTGAAGAATTGGAAGAAGGAAGAGAGGGTTTAAGTTTTCTTAACATCCTGACGCTTATCACCCGCTTAAAACAGATATGTAACCACCCGTGTCTGGTGGAAAAACAGACTGATCCTGATAAATATAAGAGTGGTAAATGGGATCTCTTTGTTGAACTGCTGGATGAAAGCCTGGAGAGTGGATTAAAGGTTGTTGTTTTCAGTCAGTACACCGGGATGCTTGACATCATTGAGTATTACCTGCAAGGTGCAGGAATCAATCACGCAGCCCTGCGAGGCAGCATGAGTATTGCCAAGCGGCAGAAAATGATTGAGAAATTCACAGAAAAAAAGAACTGTAAGGTCTTCTGCTCAAGTTTATTGGCAGGAGGTACGGGCATTGATCTTCAGGCGGGACAGGTTGTGATCCATTACGATCGTTGGTGGAATCCGGCCAAAGAGGAACAGGCAACCGCAAGGATTCACCGGATGGGACAAAAAGAGGTGGTACAGCTTTTTCGCCTGATCACAACAGGTACCCTGGAAGAGAAAATCCATAACATCATCTGCAGAAAACAAGATCTCGCCTCTTCGATCATCAATGAAGATGAGGCTGGTATCATCAAGAACTTGAACCACAGTCAATTAGTAGAGCTGTTCAGATAAGACCCAATATACTTATAATATCAATGTGATACAGTTTTTTTATCACATGTAGTTTTTTGTTTTTGCAAGTTCTTTGCAAGGATCGGCACAGAATTGGCTTCTGTCACAAACCGCAGGGTTCATTCACATCACTCCCTCAATCGTGAGATTTTACCTAAATCATCAACATTTTGCATCTCCTGCTGTTCAACTTTTTTTCTGCGTGTTGTCTTGGATAGCTTGCCTTGGGAGCAGGAGGTCGTAAGTTCGAATCTTACCGCCCCGACCATTTTAGATAGTGAAAACGGGATATTGACAGGTGCTGTCGATATCCCGTTTTGTGTTTTTAAGTGTGTGGGTGCAGATTGGGTGCATTGTGTGCGCGGAAACTAGTAATTATCACACCAAGCATGGTCGTTACCCCATGAATTACCCCCCCGGCACCTTGCCATACCAGTCTAATACGGACTTACTCTATTTTTCGGCGAAGTTGGAGGAGTACGCATTGTGCGTAAGCCCCAAAGACTCATCCCGTCGGCGGCATCCTGGTTCCAGTGAAATCAAACTACCGATGGGACGGGAGACAGCTATATTTTCCTGATATTCTCAATCTCTTTATCAGCCTCCTGGTTGTAATCAGTGATGCGTCCGATATCTGTGACCTTCATGGGCTACATCTATAAACCCAGCGCTGGTGGCATATATACCGAGGACATTGCCATTATTCACTAATATCACATACTTCTTATTCTACATCCTGTGAATATCCCTGCTCATGTTTTCATCTGCTCGGTATCATATGGGTCGGTGTTTTGCAAATGCCCTGTCAGCGCTATTCTCATGGCCTTTATGGCTGAGGTCAGAATGGAGGCCGGAAATTTTCTTTC
>CAXMTO010000240.1:0-8213 GCA_964196355.1 uncultured Myxococcota bacterium | reverse complement strand
TTTTCTTCTCAGAAGTCGTGACATATAAGAATATAGCGCAGTCTAGTCGCACCTGCTTCGGGTGCAAAGTGTATCTATTTAAATCCAGTCATCCCAACCAGTATTTACAAACAGCGACCTTATTAAGGGGTCACTCTTCTTTTTTGTCTTCCGGGCCTGGCTTTTGTTTCCGGGTTATCTCCGCTCCCCCGACCTTGACAAAAGCTCTTTTCCTAATAAATTTTCAAATACTTATAAACGGAACAGAGCAAACAGGAGCATCTATGACCGGAACAAAACAATACGAAATACGTTTTTTGGTTTGCTGTATCTACATAGCTTTGGCCACTTTGTTTACTTGTGATTCGTTGGCCGCAGAAGAGTATATCCTATCCAAAGGGCAGACAGTTTATGTCCCTGTATATTCAAACATTTACAGCTCTGCCAAGAAAGTTCCTATCGACCTAGCGAACATACTAAGTATAAGGAACACTGATACCGCACATACAATACGGGTTACCGCAGTCGATTATTACAATTCCAAGGGGACCCTTGTAAAAAGCCATTACACCAAGAGCACAACGATGGCCCCACTAGAATCGACACACATATTTCTTTCAAACAGAGAGAAGGAAGGAGGCTTCGGTGCAAACTTCATTGTCAAATGGGAGTCTGACAAAGAAGTCAATGCACCCATCGTAGAGTGTGTCATGGCTGGCAGTGAGGGGCGTGTTTTCGTAACTTCAGGACGCGTCATCAAAACAACTGAAAAATAAGAGCATCTGAGAGGCTTCAATGCAAGAATTTATCGCGACATTTATTTTCTTTTTTGCGGTCATAGATCCCATTGGAACTGTCCCCGTTTTTATTGCTGTCACTAGTCCATACACAGAAAAGGACAAAAGAAAAATTGCAGTTAAAGCCACCTTGATCTCAGCAATGGTACTTGTTTTTTTTGTTGTCGCTGGGGAAGTGATCCTTACAGCAATAGAAATCCCACTTTCAGCATTTCAGATTGCAGGAGGGATCGTTCTGTTCCTGTTTGCTCTCTCCATGATTTTCGGGGAAAGTAAGCCAGAGCAGGAAATTCAAATGCTCAACAATGTAAGCGAGACTGCCGTCTTTCCACTAGCTGTTCCCTCTCTTGCCAGTCCAGGCGCGATGCTCGCGGCTGTACTGTTAACTGAAAACAACCGTTACAATCTTTTTGAACAGGCCCTCACAACAATGAGCATGCTCTGCGTACTGCTGGTCGCAATGGCCCTAATGCTTGCAGCGAGTTTAGTACATCGATTGATTGGGGATAGTGGTGCAAGCATTATCAGTAGGGTAATGGGGCTGATTCTTGCTTCTGTTGCGGTTTCCAACGTGTTAGCAGGAGTTAAAGATTATTTTTCTATTTGAAAGGCTTCCAGACGTATAATTTTCCAATCAACACAACTTCTCAAACGATTGGGCTTACCCTCCTAAGAGCCTATCTGAAAAGACAAATGCAGATACGCTAACTTCCCATAGGCTGCCCACGGATTCGGGCGCAGGGGGGCACTGGTTCGAGTCCAGTTATCTCAGCTTACTATTTATCCTCTCACATTGTTCTGGTGTTCTCAGATTGGCTGACCTGCGAAATTCTCACAACCCCTGCAATGTAAGAATGGCCCGCCCAGTAAGGGAAGGCCATTTTGTGTCTTATATATGGTGACTTATAAGAAATGCGGAGGTAACTGAAGCGTTGCTATTTAGAGACGGGATTATACACCATACTTATTGTATAGTTCTTTACGGGTCGGGCAGTAGCATATGACGCCTTCACCGAAAGTACCCCGGTAGGAGCAGAAAACTTTATTCAGACACTTGATGAAATGTACCTCACCACTAATACAAGATTCGACTTGGCAAAGATTTTCACTTTGCCCCGTCAGACACGAGAAGCCCTTCTTGCATCTCTTGGTTTCTGCGCGCGTTTCCACAGAAACGGTATAACGAGACTTTTCATCCATTAAGTTGCTCCACGAGACATTCTTTGGCTGTTGGCATTTATTGCAGTTTAAAATTATAGGCTTGACTCCAGCATACGAGCCATCATCACGGCTTATAATTTACTTCGACAATATAGCTGAGTCATCTTAAAATAAACTCACAGCAAAACAGTCAAGAAAAGGCCACCAAGGATCAAACCCTGGTGGCCATAGCTTTGTCTTCCTGAATACCTCTATCAATAAGAAGCCGATTCTCTTCTCAGAAGTCGTGACTTATAAGACAATCTCAGATTGTTCTACAGTTAGTTATCACCCAATAAAAAATACAGTTGGCACTGTGATGGGTGTCTTAAAAGTCTCGATCTGCCCCTCAAAAGTTTTTAACGACTTTCCCGAGAACATCATTGAAACAATCTAGCTCTTCGGGAGTGAGCACAGAGACTATCTCTTCAGTCAATTTGACATGGAACTCATGGTGTTTTGCAAAGTGTTTTTTCCCTGCTGGAGTCAAGACAACACGATATGATCTTCGGTCCGTCTCGTGAGGCTGGCGCTCTATAAATCCTTTTTGTTCGAGGCGGTCGACAGTTACAGTTAAAGTTCCCGTTGTCACACCTAATCTCTCTGCCAGTTCTTTCATGCGCAGAGATTTTTCATGGCCAATGATCTCGATTGCGTGCATTTGATTCGGTGTCAAATCGCTTCCGCGCACGACCTCATGCTCCCAGCTAGAAAGCTTCTCGTAAAACTCAACTATGTTTCGAGCCAGGGTTTTTACAGCCATTGTTTCCTCTTAAGTGAGATACGTGCTCAGTGAATAACCTGCAAAGATAATCGTAACAATGCCTGCACTACGCATCAATGCGGTTTCTACCCAATTCTGTGAAAGCTTTTCAAAAAGCTTGGTCACCCGGAATATAGCATAAATCACTCCCCCTACGGCAACGGCTGTCGCTATTGCATAAACTCCAAAGATGACCGTTGCCTTCCATGTGCTAGCCGAGTCGAGTGCATATTTATACATGATAGCAACCGTCGGACATGGAATGACCATATTCACAAAACCGATCCCGAACAATGCCATGCCCGTCAATTTTTGATTTTTGCCTTTTGGGTGTGCGTGTAAATGTACATGATCGTGACTGTGCTCATGGTGTTTTTCATGCTCATGAATATGATCCAAATCATGCGAGTGATCATGACCATGGTCATCATCATGATGATGGTGGATAAGTCCTGGCTTTACAATCAACACAAGGCCGAGGACTATCAAAATAACCGCTGTCCCAACATCAACCCAGAATTGCAAAGAATCAGGGATGAAAGCCGAGACAGCCCCAAGCGTCATGCCGAGAATTAGGCAAGCAACGGCAGTTCCTGCCACGAATGAGAACGTCAACCAGGCAACCTCGCCGCCACGTTTTTGCCCAACGACAAATGGTGCCAATACAAGCCAACTATGTCCACACGGATTAACCCCGTGAACCAATCCAAGAATTATACTGCTCTGAAAAGCCACCCAGAATAGGCTGTCAAACTCCATCGTTTCGCACCTCTACAGAAAGTCAAAATAGATAATGGCGCGTACTGTGCCCTAGTCTTGTTTGACTGTCAAGTATTTCGAAAGTCAAACTATATGAATCGTATCCACCTGCTATATAGATAAAAAATGCTTTCATTTTTCGCTTGACGTTCAAGATTAAAATGCGTAAGTTCTGCAATCATATATTGATAATGGTTTTCAATTTCTATTCGGTTCTGGGTAAATCCCCACATATTCAAACAAATATTTCAGATCCCTACGACACCTAGTGTCGAATAATGGGTAAATAGCGAGGAGCGTAAAACTATGGAGAACTCACTCAGAAGTCTTCGGGTCAACGAAAAGGCCCGCATCAGTTCAATTACTGCAAATGGAGAAATGGGCCGACGTCTTCGTGACATGGGCCTGATCCCAGGTACCGAAGTCAAAGTTGTAGGGCGGGCGCCATTGAAGGACCCGGTTGCACTTCGTCTACGTGACTTCACTCTGACTCTGCGCAACAACGAGGCGGACTGCATCATGATAGAGCGAATGGAGGAGATCAATGAGTAATACCGCAACTATTGTCCTCGCTGGTAACCCGAACTCCGGCAAAACAACCCTTTTCAACGCAATCACTGGAGCACGTCAAAGGGTTGGTAACTATCCCGGCATAACTGTTGAACGCAAAGAAGGCACTGTCAACCTGGATGATATCAAAGTGAATGTCGTTGACCTGCCTGGGTGCTATTCCCTCTCAGCCTATTCCCCGGAAGAACTGGTCGCCCGCAAAGTTTTGGTCGATGAGCGACCAGACATCGTTGTCGACATTGTGGATGCAACCAAACTGGAGCGTCATCTCTATCTGGCCGTGCAATTCTTTGAACTTGGTATTCCAGTTGTTCTGGCCCTCAACATGATGGATGAAGCCAACAAGCAGGGCCTTCGAATTGACCGCAAACGTCTTGCCTCCTTGCTCAAGTGTCCAGTTGTTGAAACGGTTGCACGTTCCGGGCAGGGGAAACAAGAATTGATGCAGGAAGCGCTCAAATATGCAAAAGAACGCGGCGGGGCCTGGGAGCCGTTGCACATATCTTATGGCCCTGACCTTGATATGGCTTTAGGCGTCATGGCGGAAATAATCGAATCCGCCAACTTCATGACCAACCGCTACCCAGCTCGATGGACTGCCCTGAAATATCTTGAAAACGACGAAGAAATTATCGCACAGGGTCAAAAGTTCGGCGGCACTGCCCAGGAACTGGAAGATCTTGTTGCAAAAACACGTGAACATTGCCAGGCAACTCTAAATACAGTTCCCGAAGCGATTATTGCTGACTACAGATACGGGCTGATCAATTCGATATTGCGCCAGGATGTGCTGGAGCATGAACCGACTCAGAGCGAACGAATTGATGTCTCTACCAAACTGGACATGGTTCTGACCAATAGACTTCTCGGCCCGATTATCATGTTCGGTGTCCTCTATGGAATGTTTCAGGTCACATTTACTGTGGGCGAGATACCAATGGGATGGCTTGAGAGTGTGTTCGGATGGCTTGGGGAAACGGCGACTGCACTTATCCCAGATGGCATGGTCCAATCACTTGTTGTGTCAGGTGTGATCAATGGTGTCGGTGGAGTCATGGGCTTTGTCCCGTTGATCGCCATAATGTTCCTGATGATCTCATTCCTGGAAGACTCAGGTTACATGGCTCGGGTTGCCTATATGCTCGATCGTGTTTTGCGTGTTTTTGGCTTGCACGGATGTTCGGCAATGCCATTTATCGTCTCTGGTGGAATCATGGGTGGATGTGCAGTTCCAGGGGTAATGGCCACCCGAACCTTACGCAGCCCCAAAGAAAAACTAGCGACCTTGATTACCGCACCCTTCATGCCCTGCGGTGCAAAGTTGCCTGTCTTCCTACTATTGATCGCTGCCTTTTTCAGTGAAAACGAAGCACAGATCATGTTCGGCATCACCCTTTTTGCCTGGGCGATGGCGTTGCTTGTTTCGAAACTGTTGCGTTCGACCATTATCAAAGGAGAACCGACTCCTTTTGTCATGGAACTTCCTCCCTATCGTCTGCCGACCTTGAAGGGCATTCTGATTCATACCTGGGAGCGTGTCTGGAGTTATATTCGGAAAGCTGGAACGGTCATACTTGCCGTATCGGTTCTGTTGTGGGCTGCAATGACATTCCCTGGTCTACCTGAAGACACAACTAACAAGTTTGAAGCAGACCGGCAGGCTGTAGCAGCATCTGTTCAGAGTGGAGAAGAGCAAGACGCCCTGATTGAATCAATTGACAATCTCGAAGCACAAACGACGCTGAGGTACTCTGTCGCTGGTCGAATTGGTAGTTTCCTGGAGCCAGTCAGTCAGTGGGCTGGTTTTGACTGGCGAACCAACATAGCTCTGGTTGGCGGCTTCGCGGCCAAGGAAGTCATCGTTTCAACCTTTGGAACGGCCTATTCCCTTGGGGAGGTTGATCCCGAAGAAACAACTTCCTTGTCGAGCCAAATTGCTAAAGATCCAGCTTGGAGTAAAGCAACGGCATTGGCTCTCATTATCTTTGTTTTGCTGTATGCACCGTGCTTCGTTACCGTTGTCACCATGGCCAAGGAGTCTTCTTGGCGCTGGGCAATTTTCTCGACCATATTCAACACCGCGCTGGGTTTTGGCTTGGCAGTCATTGCTTACCAGGTCGGGACATTACTGTTGGTATAACCTTTAAGGACAGGATACGGACTTTAACAAGGAGCTAAGGAGTTAACGATGACGTTTGATTCAATCATTGCCGTGGGCATCGTGATAGGGGCCGCCTTTTATCTCTATCGTAAATTTACCAAGAAGAGCAAAAGCGGTGGCTGTGGTTGCTCCTCAGGTGGTGGATGCGGCGGCTCGCAAAAGCACATGGATAGTACACACTGCTGCACAACAAAGCACTAACATCCAGAGGTAACTATTGGTCGCCCAGGAGGGCTAAAATAAGCAGTTAATAAAATTGCACATCAAATTAAACAGGAGATTCAAACGTGTTCAAATCGCAACATTCTTTTATCGCAGCCATAGCAGCTCTGTTAACGGTTCTTTTTGTATTGGCAGCTCCGGCACTGGCAATTCATCCGGACGCAAATAGTGAAATCGAAAACCTGAAAAGACGCATCGAAGCTTTGGAGTCTCAGGAAACATCATCAACTCAGGCTGAAGACCAGGACCTTGATTTCGGGCAAATCAGTAAATACATCACACTGCATGGCCTTCTGGAAGCTGAAGCCTATTATGCGAAACCGAACGACAGTGATGAGGAAAGCGATCTGACTCTGGCGACGGCTGAACTATCCATCGAGGCAACGTTGAATGAAGCTGTCGGCGGGCACCTAACTCTCCTTTACGAGGAAGAGGCAGGAGAAGAGGACGATATTGATGTCGATGAAGCGGTCATCAGCCTGACATCTCCGGGGCAACTCTTTGGTCAAGCACCTTCTGTGCATGTTGGTCGAATGTATGTTCCCTTCGGCATGTTCAACAGCTACATGATCAGTGATCCATTGACACTGGAACTAGGAGAAACACAGGACACTGCTGCGTTGTTTGCCTTGGAGGGGGATCTATGGGTTTTCAAGGCTGGGGTCTTCAATGGAGAGACGGATGCTGAAGGAGACAATAACCATATCGACAACTTTGTCGCCTCACTTGAATTGATGCCAGTCGAAAACCTCGCTTTCGGGGGTTCTTATATCAATGACTTGGCCGAGAGTGACAATGAACTCGTACAGGACGCAACGCTGTATTCGAGCAACGTCGCAGGTGCCAGCGCCTTCCTGTCAGTCCAGTGCGGTCAATTCGGCCTCGAACTGGAATACCTGACTGCTCTCGATGATTTCGATAGCGCACTGGTAGCCATTGGTGAAGATTTGACAGGCAAGCGCCCTGAAGCGTGGAACATCGAATTGGTCTGGATGCCCGCCGAGAAAGTTCAGCTTGCAGCCCGCTACGAAGAAGCCAATGACTTTCAGGATGACGTGAAACGCTACGGAGCAACAGCCTCCTATGGCTTACACGAGCATGCCGTCGTCGCTCTGGAATACCTGAGGTCAGATGCAGATGTCG
Source organism: uncultured Myxococcota bacterium (assembly GCA_964196355.1). Taxonomy (GTDB): domain Bacteria; phylum Desulfobacterota; class Desulfobulbia; order Desulfobulbales; family Desulfocapsaceae; genus Desulfomarina. Next base: position 619 of record CAXMTO010000240.1, on the reverse strand, counting down.
CTATGGATGATACGGTCGACGTTGTCACGGCACAATTGGCTCTTGAGTTTTAACCTAGCCCCTCTCCCGGGATAAACACTCGGGGAGGGGGCAATAAATGACTGCTTAGCACAAGCGGAAAGATTCCACAGACATGAGCGTTCATCGGACCAAGCTATCCCATCTTTTCCCGGAAGAGTGAATCGCCCCTAGTTTTGTAGGCATCTTTGACCAACAAAAAAAGCCGTCCGCTATTGTGCAGATGGCCTATGGTCATATTTATGTTTTGCCCCCCTAATTCCTATTCACCAAGCAACTGACACACTTAAAATTCTCAGAAATCCTCTCGCATTGTTTTGGATGAACCTAATTCGCATAAATGCGTAATTCTTACTAACCCTGCAATCCAGTAATTCAGAAAGCTACCTGCAGTGGTGAGTTTTGACAAAGTCTTGAGCGTCTAGGATACTGGGTAAATTGATAGGTTAGAATCCAGAGGTGAAATAGCATGAAAGAGTTTGACCCTATTGCATACAAAAAAAAGGTCCAATCTTACCAAGATAGAGACGATCCTACCGGCTGGTTTGATAGTATCTACACTGATGCTCAGGGAGATCATAAAGCTGTTTTCTGGGCGGAC
>CAXMTO010000239.1:0-11652 GCA_964196355.1 uncultured Myxococcota bacterium | reverse complement strand
TTTCAGGGTATACGACTCATTAGGCTTCCAGTTTACCAGGGTATAGGCCCCGGAACCCGCTGTGTGGGTTTTCAGCCAGTCATTGCCCAGATCGCCATCTTTTTCATTTGCCATGACTGTCTTTTTGTCAACAATACTGCCAATGGTGGAGGTCAGACAGTTCAGTACAAAAGACGTGGCATATTTTTCATCGGTGGTGATCGATAATGTCATGTCATCGATCAGTTTGATTGTCTGCTCGGCATTTTCTTTGGAGAAACCGAACTGGGTCAAGATGAAGGCTGGAGTTTTATTAAGTTTCACAGCTCGCTGCAGGGAAAAAACAGCGTCCTCAGCAGTCACGGGATTTCCAGAGTGAAATTTTATGCCGGGACGCATCTTGAAAGTAATGGTCTTGCCGTCTTCAGAAACAGTCCAGCTTTCAGCCAGATCAGGTTCATAGCCCTTGCTTAAGTCAGCGGGGCTAAAATTAATCAGGTTGCCATATACATTGCGGTTGAGATCAGAACCGGCGAATTCAAAAGATTGAGCAGGGTCAAGGGTAGTGATGTCGTCAATCCGGTTGGCAATCACCAGCATGTTCGCCGGGGTTTTTGTATACCCGGGATTGGCAGTAGCGACAATTGCTACTGCAACTGTACCAAGAAGTAACGTTTTGAAAAATTGCATTTTTCCTCTCCTTTGTTGTTATTTTTCCTCTTATAAAAAAACGGGCTTGAAAGTGATGTGGATCCTTGTTTCCCATTTTAAAAAGTGACAACAACAACTCATTATGACCATCGAAAATTAATGAAAAATGATCATGGAACTGCAGAGATCCTTTAATAGACGGGAAACCGTGAACAGGGGAGATGCATAAGATATAAAAGCAATTACTCTTTCTATCCTTCAGAAAAGATTATGACATCGTAAAAGCTCTTTATCTGCTGGATTGTTACAAAATCACTGGGAAAAAGTCAATCTTTTTGAAAATATTCTGAAAATTAGTACCTTACTCCAGAAACCCTGTCATAAAAAACAAGAAACTGAGTAATGTGTTTTGAAATTATGTGGTTAAATTTACCACCAAGGTACTTATACCCATCAAGCTGGTACTGAAAAGAGTGCAGGGATTTTTACCGTTAACCGGTGTTAGTACCTTACTCCAGAAACCCTGTCATAAAAAACAAGAAACTGTGAGAGAAGGTTCCTTTTTTTCTATTAAATGAGTGTTCCCATTGAAGCTGTTTGTGTGTATCCTCTGGCGGAGAGGGTCGGGCAAACCTGGTAAAATGAGACCGAATCAATCGAGCTGAAAATTCATGAAAGATATGACTCCAAACGGCAGCAGTGAAAACCGGATAACACTTTTGGTGATCTGGGATAGTTCGTATTTTTCCCGTAAATGAAACTGATCAAAAATACCTATTGAAGTGAGACACATTATGGAAAGTAAGCTTATGGAGCAAGTGGCAGATATTCATAGTCGGGCATTTACTGTCGACGCCCATTTCGATCTGACGTACGAGGTTGCCAATCGTCGTGAGCGTGGAGCGGAAAAAGTGATCGAAACCAGTTATATGGAACAGTTCAGGCGTGGCAGTGTTGATCTCCTTGTTTCGGCAATATTTATCCATGATTTTTTCCTGCCGGAGATGGGGCTGAGAAAGGCCCTGGACCAGATCAGTTACCTGCTCGAAGAAATAGAGGAGACTCCCGGCCAGTTTCGGATCTGTCGTACGACCGCTGAGGCCTATGCAGCCAGATCTTCAGGAGAAACCGCACTTTTCCTCTCGCTGGAAGGAGCCGATCCATTACAGAATGATATACAGCTGCTGCGGATATTCTATGAACTTGGTGTGCGGGGGCTTGGTCTTGTCTGGAGCCGGCGCAACTACGCAGGCGACGGGGCATTTTTTGTAAAGACCAGGGAAGGACGCAAGGGAGGATTGACACCATTTGGCGTAAAACTGATCGAACAAGCCGAAAGGTTTGGGATGTTTGTTGATGTGAGTCATATAAATGATGAAGGGTTCTGGGATGTTATGGATGTCGCCTCGCAACCTGTCATCGCCTCTCACTCAAACTGTCGCGCCCTTTCCGGAACCATGCGCAATCTTGATGATGAACAGATTAAAGCAATCGCCAAAAATGGTGGTGTCATCGGCATGAATTCAATAAACCTGTTCATTCGTGAAGATGAGCCGGAAGTCACAGTGTCACATTTCATCGATCATGTGGATCATATTGCCAGAGTCGGCGGTATTGAACATGTTGGCCTTGGTTTTGACCTCTGTGAAAGTTTCAAAGATTTTCTCCAGGTTGAGAAACCGTTGGACACAAACGATGTTATAAAGACCCATGCCGAGCTGGGCGAGTTTACAGCAGGTCTTATAACACGGGGGTATACGGACGAAGAGATAATCGCAGTACTGGGCGGAAATTTTATGCGGGTGTTCAGTGAAATTCTGGATTGACCCCTGATTTTCTGAGAACTGTTGTCAGCATATAGTGAGAATATAGCCTGTTTATAACAGCATATTGATATGATAATAATCCTGGATCGACATATAAAAGATCAAGATAAGGCGACAGTAAAAAATTATCTTGAGAACAAGGGGTTCAAGGTAAAGGAAATTGTTGGTGAAGAAGAAACGGTCCTGGGGGCAGTGGGTGCGGTCCATATTGACACCAGGGAAGTCGAACTTCTACGGGGTGTAACTCGCATTGTACCAATCAGTAAACCGTACAAACTCGCTTCACGCGTACTAAAGAAAGAAGATACCCTCGTATCGATTGGCCCTGTGGTTTTTGGTGGTCGAGGGATTGCTGTTATTGCAGGACCTTCTGCCGTGGAATCAAAAGAGCAGATATTACGTATTGCTGAGCAGGTAAAGGCTTCTGGTGCAGTAATGCTGAGGGGTGCAGCCTGTAAGACGAACACTTCTCCCTATGCTTTTCCAGGCCTCGGTGAAGATGGATTGCGTTATCTGAAAGAGGCTGGTGAGAAATACGGACTGCCGGTCAGTTCAGAAATTCCCAGCCCGGAATTTGCTCCAATGATGCAGGACTATGTTGATGTTTTTCAGGTTGGCGCAAGAAATATGCAGAATTTTGAACTCCTTAAAATCGTGGGAGAAATGGGCAAACCGGTTATCCTGAAACGTGGCATTTCAGCGACCATCGAGGAGTGGCTGATGGCCGCGGAGTACATTATGGCTCATGGTACAGAGGACGTAATACTCTGTGAGCGTGGAATCAGGACATTTGAAACACATACCCGGAATACCCTGGATTTATCAGCAATACCCGTAGTGAAAAACTTGAGCCATTTACCTGTCATAGTGGATCCGAGTAATGCAACAGGGCTTCGCGATAAGGTGCTGCCCTTGTCTTTGGCCGCTGTTGCTGCCGGTGCTGACGGGTTGATGGTGGAAGTTCATGATGCTCCAGACAGCGCCAGGAGCGGAGGTCCACAGTCACTCTATTCAGAGCAATTTGAAAAACTAATGCGGGATGTAGACGCACTGTGTCCTGTAATCGAGAGGGAACTGGAGAGAATACCCTATTTCGATGCAGGAGGTAATGGCCTATCTGATGTAAAACATGACGCAGATAAAGTTTTGGTGGCTTTTCAGGGCGAAAGAGGTGCATTCAGCGAGATGGCGATTCACGCATACTATGGCATGAACCGTGTCGATTTGCTGCCCTGTCCCAGGTTCAGGGATGTGTTTGATGCAGTTTTGCAGGGAGATGCTGAATTCGGGATGCTGCCGATAGAAAATGCGCTGGCCGGCTCTGTTCATGAAAATTACGACCTTTTGCTTGGCTATCCAGACATTAAAATATTTGGTGAAAAAAAAATACGTATTGAACATAATCTTATTGGCTTGCCTGGAGCATCTTTAAGCGATATTAAGCAGGTGTACTCCCATCCGCAGGGACTGGCCCAATGCAGTGAATACTTGGATAGTTTAAAGACGGGGCAGCGAATACCCTTTTATGATACTGCCGGTTCTGTTGCATATATTGCCGGGAAAAACGACAAACAGTTAGCCGCGATCGCCAGCAAAGAAGCAGCACGGGTGTACAAAATGAAGATATTGAAGGCGGGGATTGAAACCAACCCCAGAAACTACACCCGATTTGTCGTTATCTGCAGAAAAGAACATACGGATCCCCATGATATCGATAAAGGTTCAATCGTGTTTTCGGTTCCTGATCAATACGGGGCATTATTTATCTGCCTGAAGATATTAGCTGATAAGGGGATAAACATGACAAAACTCGAATCGCGCCCTATTCACGGCAAGCCATGGGAGTATATGTTTTATGCAGATTTCATATTACCCGGAGATATGAGCGATTTTGAAACGTCAATGAAAGAACTGGAATATAATTCGGAAGATTTCAGAGTTTTGGGTTTGTATAAGCAGTAGGTAAGGTTTCTTGTTATGGTGTACTTCTCTGGGTACTAATAGGAGTTTTGTTAAAACGATTTTCTGCTGTTTTTCTAACCTTCAGCAAGGTCTGAAAATGGGCGGAAAGTCAATCTCAAAATAAATAACAACGGAGGGAATTATGGGCAGAAAAAGATTATTGGCATGTTTAGTGGCTTTGGGGCTGATTTTCGGTCTTGGGACAGCGGGAGCACAGGAGATGACTTTTTTCAGAATCGGCACGGGCGGCACCGGTGGCACATATTATCCCATCGGCGGCCTGATTTCCCACTGTATATCCAACCCGCCTGGTTCAAGAGCATGTGATAAAGGCGGAAGCTGCGGCGTGCCGGGCCTGGTTGCCATAGCACAATCCGCTAACGGTTCCGTTGCTAATATCAACGCTATCAAATCGGGAGTACTGGAATCAGGCTTTTCACAGTCGGATGTCGCATACTGGGCCTATACCGGAACCGGAATTTTTGAGAAGAAGGGCCCGGTTAAAGATCTTCGTGCACTGGCCAATCTTTATCCCGAAACCATTCATCTGGTCGCTCGTAAAGGTTCCGGAATCAAGTCGGTGAAAGACCTCAAGGGCAAACGTATTTCCATGGACGAACCTGGCTCCGGGACGTTGGTTGATGCCAGGATTATTCTTGAGGCCTACGGGCTCACTGAAAAAGATGTCAAGGCGGACTATATAAAGCCGAATCCAGCTATCGATAAAATCAAAGATAATCAGCTGGACGCGTTTTTTATCGTTGCCGGATATCCCACAGGATCCGTGGTTGAACTGGCTTCAAGCGTTGGCGGGGAGCTGGTTCCTATCAATGGACCGGAAGCTGATGCAATTATTAAAAAATATGGCTTCTTTGCAAAGGATGTCATCCCTGCGGATACCTATGAAGGCATCGGTGAGACAGAATCTCTCTCCGTTGGTGCCCAATGGGTTGTGTCTGCAAAAGTCGACGAAGAATTAGTCTACCAGATTACCAAGGCTGTCTGGAATAAAAAGTCCCGTGCCCTGCTGGATAAAGGTCATGCCAAGGGGAAGATGGTCACCGCTGAAACTGCGCTTGACGGCGTTGGTATTCCGCTGCATCCAGGTGCAGAGCGATATTATAAAGAGGCAGGTTTGTTGAAGTAAACTGTGAGATAATGTTTGACACGACCGGGAGGTGTAATGCAGCATCTCCCGGTCTTTTTATTAGCCACTGTCTGGTACGGCGGCAAAATAATTCAATCCGGGGTCTCCCGGGGCGGCGCAGGTGGTAGAGTGGAAATCGACCAGGAACGCATAAAAAAACTCGAAGAAGAATACGATCCGGAAATGCAAATGCGGCCCATGGCTGCTCCTGCTACTTGGGTTGTAGGGGCACTTCTTGCTGCATTATCATTTTTTCATTATTACACCGCCGGTTTTGGCCTGCTCAGAGAGTCCACCCACCGCGGAGTCCATCTTGCATTTGTTCTGGGTCTGATTTTTCTTGTTTTCGGTTTTAGTAAGAAAGCCAAACCGGATGGATTTTTTGCCATTGGCCGGATCCCGATTCAAGACTGGCTGCTGGCGATTGTCGCCGCAGTCACTTGTTTTTATGTGCCGTACGTATTTGACGACCTGGCCTTTCGCGTAGGGGATCCGCTGCCTGTTGATGTGATTTTCGGCAGCCTGATGATAATATTGACCCTGGAGGCCACCCGAAGGTCAATGGGAATCGCTTTACCGGTAATAGCTCTCTGTTTTATTCTCTACGCCCTGTTTGGACGGTACGCTCCCGGTGTTCTGGTACATCCCGGTGCTAGCTGGAAGGGACTGGTCAATCATCTGTACCTTACCAGCCAGGGTATCTATGGCATTGCCGTGGGCGTTGTCGCGACCTACGTTTTCCATTTTGTTTTATTTGGTGTTTTGGCAAACCGCGTCGGTGCCGGCCAGCTCTTCATCGACCTTGCTTCCTGCGTTGCAGGACGGTATGCCGGTGGACCGGCCAAGGTGAGCGTCTTCTCCTCGGCTCTTTTTGGCATGATCTCCGGCTCTTCAATTGCAAACACTGTGACCACAGGAGCGCTCACAATCCCGGCCATGAAGCGCGTCGGCTACCAGCCTCATTTTGCAGCTGCCGTTGAGGCCACCTCAAGCACGGGCGGGCAGATTACGCCTCCTATTATGGGGGCTGCGGCCTTTATCATGATCGAATTTCTGGAAGTGCCCTACCGCACGATTCTGCTGGCTGCCACCGTCCCCGCCCTGATGCATTATCTTGGCATTTTCACAATGGTCCACCTGGAAGCCAAGCGCCTTGGTCTGCGTGGCTTGCGACCGGACGAGATGCCTCAATTTGTTAAAGTATTACGGGAAGGCTGGCCTGCTCTTATTCCGCTGGTCCTTCTTATCGCCATTATTTCCTCCGGCAGAACGCCTTACAACGCTGCATTCTGGGGGATAACAGCCTGCATTGTCGTGGGTTTTCTTAATCCACGAAACCGTTTGACTCTCTCGGATTTATACGACTGCTTTAAGCTGGGTGCTAAATATGCTCTTGCTGTTGGTGCCTCCGCTGCCGCTGTCGGCATAATTGTTGGTGTTGTAAGCCTCACTGGCATGGGATTCAAGGTCTCCTTTATGGTAACCAGTGCAGCTCAGCAGCTGGCTGAAATGATACTCCCCTTGATACCGTTCAATCTTGCCGGTTTGCCGGATATCACACTGTTTTTGACCCTGATATTCACCGCTATTGCCTGTATACTCCTTGGAGCCGGTATACCGACTACGGCTACCTATATAGTGCTGGTTTCTATTGCAGCCCCAGCCCTGGGATTGCTTGGTGTTGCCCCCATCGTTGCCCACTTTTTCGTCTTTTATTACGGTGTGCTGGCGGATATCACACCGCCTGTTGCCCTGGCGGCATATGCAGGAGCGGGGATAGCCGGTGCCAACCCGTTCAAGGCCGGAAATACTGCCTTTCGCCTGGCCTCCGCCAAAGCACTGGTACCCTTTGTTTTCGTCTATTCACCTGCGATGCTGATCGTCACAGATGGATTTACCTGGCAGGCTTTTGTGTCGACGGTTACCGGTTGCGCCATTGGCATTATGCTTATCGGAGCTGCTCTTACAGGTTACTTTTTTACTCACATGCTGGTGGTTGAGAGACTGGTGACTTTTGCTGCAGCCCTTATGTTCGTGGCACCCGGCCTCAAGAGCGGGGGCGTCGGCCTGGTGCTGATTATTCCTGTCTTAATCAGTCAGTTTGTCCGCGGCAGGAGTAAGAAAAAAGAAGCCCCTCTGGCAGAAAGAGCGTAGTTGTTATGAAATCTCTTTTTCTCTATTTACTACGCTATGTCAGGTAAAATTGTATCGGTATACGGCTACGGCAGATTTGGGAAGCTCTGGGCAGGGATCCTGGCCCAGGATTTCCACGTAAAAGTGTATTCCAGGAGTGGTCTAAAAACGAGTGAAGTCGATTCCGGCATCGAAATAACCGATGAACAGGATATCTTCAATTGTGACGCCATCTTTTTTTGTGTTGCTATCTCTTCCTTTGAGGAGGTACTGAAGAAATCCCGCTGTTACTGTAAAAAAGAGGCTGTTTTTTTTGACACCTGTTCTGTAAAAGTTTTTCCCGCCGGATGGATGAAAAAATACCTTCCCCAGGGGAGCAGGATCATTGCTACCCATCCGATGTTCGGTCCAGACTCGTACCAGCAGACAGCAAAAAAACTCCCCATAGCCATCTGCAATATCAATGCAGATGCTGAGACTCTTGAAGACTGGATAGCCTACTTCACCTCAAAATCACTGCAGGTGGAAGTAATGACTCCGGAAAAACATGACGAGATGACAGCCTGGTCCCAGGGGATCACTCATTATATGGGGAGAGTGTTAGCTGATCTGGATTTACATCCCACGCACATCGATACGCTCGGATACAAAATGATTCTGGAAGTCATCGAGCAGACATGTCATGACAGCTGGCAGCTTTTTCTGGATCTTCAAAATTATAATCCATATGCAAAAAAGATGAGGGAAAGGTTATCTGAATCCATTGGCAAGGTTAATTCAGCCCTTGAAGACAAAGGACAAGGAAAGTCGTAATAATCTGATATTGCAAGCTATTATGTGTTTTTGAAACATGCCGTTAAACCGGGCATTCCCAAAATACCCAGAGCATATGATGGATTTATAGGGTTTTTACCCAGCCGGGTCAGATCAGAACTATCAGATACTTCATAGAGTTGGCAGCCACCATAGCTGAGAACCCACTCCCCAGCTTCAAATTCAGGATGGCGGGAATCTTCAATTTGACAAACGGTAGCACCCACCATCACACCATCAATATTGACAAGGGGTGTGTACGATGGAGCATCGTTCATCCGGCCGCGCATATAAGGATCAAGGGATAAATAGATACTGAGCAACAGAAGTTCTCCTTCTCCAGGTACAGGCTTTGAGATCTCTTCCAATCGGAAATTATCTTTTGTTGGTGCACCTTCGGGTCTTGATGCGAGAACAATACGGCGATTTTTTTCTGTACTTTGACCCATGGTCTTTTTACCTTTATTTTACTGCATGTAATTTATATAGGTATTTGTCGGTTTTCTCTGTCACGAATGTAAAAAAGGGCGCTGCATCATCTCTCCGAGTAACTACATGTTACGTCAAGATAAATTTCCAAAAAAATGAGCGCACCACTCCTTTAATTGATTGCCTGTTTCACAATTATGGTATGACAGATGTTATGCCTAGGGGATAACCATGCTTTTGAATAGAATCTATAGATATGTATCCTCCGATCATTTGTTTTAAAATACTCTTTTCCGTTAGGCTATTCTGGATAAAATAGATTCTCTAAAAGTCAAAAAATCTTTATAAACGGCTGAATTTTGGAACAGCGTATTTGTTACACAAACTCTAGAAATATACGCTAGAGGTAGCCCACACTTGGTGAAGAGATGTACAGATAAGGTTACCTGTATCTGGCAACCAAAAAAGCTGATTTTTGGAAATATTGACGGAAGGCCTTGGTTTGGAGAATCAGGGAGAAGGTATACATCAGGTGGAAATGGACTCTCAAGAGACTCACACTACCAATATCAAAGCTTGATACAAAAGTAGTACCAGTCATTCGATGCTGAAATAATGGAGCATTTGCCTCGGTTGATAATCTGGAATTATCAATAATTTATAGTACTGCATTTACAGCTTGTTTTTTGAAAATTATATTGCATTTTTAAATGTGTCTTAATGCTCCTTTTCTTGCCAGTTTTCTGGGTATGATCTGATGAAGTAATATTCAGGATAGTATTAACTTGCAGTTTTCCTAGATGGCTAACCTTGCCATGGTAAATATTTCTCTGCTGAAATATTGATTGATTTAATTTCTGTAGGAGGTTTTTGAATGTTGTCTCGGTTAAAAAACTAGTAGGGTTCGAGAAGAGTGTAATAGTGAACACCTCGAGAAATAAGACAAATTCAGTCAGAGTCTTTTTCTTTGTCCGCTATGAAATATTCTGTAAATTGGGAATTTGAAAGACAATCATTTCGCGCATAATCAGCATAAGCAGCTCCCGTATTAGCATAAATGTTGTATACAGAGTGGACTCCCATCTTTTGTAATTCTTCTGCCTGATCATCAAAACGGGCTGTTGACGCCAGAAAACCTTTATAGCCGGCCTTTTGCAATTGCTCCACCGCAATCACATTTGCCTTATGTTGGGACATGCAAAGGGCAATAAAACTGACCTGCTCGGGTTTTATTTTATCCCAGAAATCAATGTCTGTAACATCACCAAAAATAACATCGCGACCATATTCCCCATGTTGTTTTACCGTAGATTTATTGTTATCTAGACCAATCACCTTCCTGCCATAACTATTGTGCGCAGCATCGTACATTCCCGTACCAATCCTTCCCATACCGATAATTAACAAATCTGTGTCAAGTTCAATGGGCTGGTCTGCCGGATGCCGAACAGATTTTTCACAACATTTGAGTAGATCTCTAAAGCGGGCATAGATCTCGTAAATAGAGCTATTAATCGGTGCACTCACAATAAAAGAGAAAGTGAGACACATGGCAATTAGAATAAGCCAGTAACTGTCCAGCCAGCCACCCTTCACACCCCCCGCAACAACAAGAAGGCCAAATTCACTAAAATTGGCAAGAGGTACAGCCGTGAATAACGCAGTTCTGGAACGAAAGTTCGAAAAGCTCGTCAGACGAAAAAACAACCATCCTTTAAAAACAATAAAAAGACACAGCAACGAGCTGCATATAAGAATTTTTGAGTCAGGTAGGCCAGAAAGACCAATGCTTAGGAAAAAGGCAACCAGAAACAAATTTTTAAATCCCATCAAGGTATGACCAAGCTCTTTGGCTTTAGGATGGGAACCTACCATAATCCCGATAAGCAATGCACCAAGATCCGGTTTTAGACCAACAAGCTCAAAACTACCAGCACCGGCAACTATAGCAAGAAAAAGACCAAGGAGCGCTAATAACTCGCCGTGATCGCTGAGTTCAAGCATTTTGGAGAACAGTGGTCGTAGTAGAAACAACAATGGCAAGGCAAGTGCCCAGGGAGAAGGAATTTTTCCGGCTGATGCAGTAAGATAGACAACGGCAATAATATCCTGCATAACCAGGATACCCATAACCGTCACTCCATGCAGAGCATTTAGCTCACCCCTTTCTTCCAATATCTTAATGGCAAAAACGGTACTGGAAAATGAGAGAGCAAAACCAATCAGGACGGCAGTCGTCAGAGGAATCCTACCCAACAATGGTGTAAGGGTGAGTAGAAAAACAACTCCACCCAGCACTACTGTGGTTATTATCATATGAAGACTTGTTCCCAGCCAGACTTCTCGGCGGAGCAGACTTTTTACGTCAAGCTTTAAACCAATGGTAAACAGCAGCAAAGTAACACCAAGATCGGCAAGTTCCTGCAATGCCTCCCCTGCCTGTCGTATACCCAGACCATTAAGCAGAAAACCAGCGGCAAGAAACCCGATCAGAGGAGGAAGTTTAACCAGACGGGCAATAAAGCCGCAAAGAAAGGCAAAAGAAATCCAGGCAGTATCTATAAGCCAAATTGGAGTATCCATAAATAACCACAGGTAATTTTAATAAATTTAAAGAAAAAATTAGTTCCCGAAGAAAGATGTGCCGACCGATTGATACAAAAATTTAAGTATCCCAAAAAAATAATTAAATAGATTGTATTAGATAAAGTT
>CAXMTO010000238.1:0-7084 GCA_964196355.1 uncultured Myxococcota bacterium | reverse complement strand
GTTTTGTACCCTGTTACATCAACACCCACCATGCCACCGAGCGCATAAGCAATGTATGCAGTCGTTTGTTCGCCAAACGTGGCAACGTCAACTTTACGGGCGTTGTAGTAGAACTTGCCATAACGATCAAATGCGGCCCACGGTGCACACTCTATCCCCGGGTCACATGGGTTTTTGCCGTGCCAGACTACGGAGATTTCATAAGCAGCCTGCATGTAATCAGGCATGCCGGTAAATGTGTCGATACATGGGCCGGTACATGCGTATGGCGCACCTTCACCGCTTCCCGGATCGGAGTAATCCGATTGTACTTCCTCAATAACAATGTTATCGATAAACCAGTCTTCAACGGAACTGACATCGGTATATAGATTATAACCGCCAATCTGCTCAAGCGTATCGGGATCAAAAATACCCATACCAAGAAAACCCATTGCAGCAAATAACTTTCCATTAGTATCTTCAGGATCATTCGGATCCTTGTATAAAGTCAGCGACTTTGGTCCACCCCAGGGATTCTCACCAGCGTACTGCAAAGTATACGTTTCACTGTTGATCAGTAACGTACCATCCGCTAACCTTCCTGTAACAGCATCAAAAATATTCGCGAGCAGGGTCTTGTGTAACCCATAAGCTGTGTTGGCGATTAACAAATGCGTCTCGACTCCATCGTCATAAATTTCAAGCGATGATATAGGCGCATGAACACCTGAAATCGTGTTATCGAGGGAAACGTTACCACCACCATCAGCCCACGGGATACCGGTTTGTTCGTAATTAACATCCACCCTGAGAACGGGAAGCATGTTGGTGGGGTCAGTGACATTAACAACTGATATACCTTTATCACCCATGGATAAAAGTGCATAAAAAGCGCCACTGCTCGCTGGATCCTCAACAATATCTATATCCTGTATGAACCCAGCAACAGTTAAGGTGTATTTGGCACTCTCCGTTACACCAACCTGAGTCGCTCTTAACTCATTCGCTACATTGTATAGAGCCCAGTTATCAGCACGATCCAGGGTTATAACGGTCGACGAACCACCAATACGTGATTGACTACTAATAAACGCTTCCGGATTAACACCACATAAGGTGAGATCCCCGAAAAAACCATCTCCATCACCGCAACCCTGCAATCCAAGGCCCGCCCAGATGACAACACCAACGGTAAGAATCGAACCTAAAAGAGAAATTTTATGATTTAAATATGCCTTGTTCATAATTATCACCTTAGTAATAGATCAATATTTTTTTCACCCTTAATTTCAATTAAATATTAGTAGAAAGTCAGCTTCACTCCCATAAGGGAAATCCTTATTTTCTATCTAAGAGATTTCCCTGGAAAGATCATGGAAAAGAGATATATTACGGTTGAAAGCCATTGAGTTTTCGAGCGATTTCGGTAACTCTTTTGTAATTGATTTTTTTACTGTACGGACATGTAAGAACTACGGGGCATTATGAAAGCTCAACAAAAATCATTAGAGCAAATAATTGAAGGCTTGAAAGAGTCAAAAATATTGGAGCAACTGCTTCTTGAAAATGCTGATGAAGCTCTTTTTTTCTATACCATCGAAGGGAAGCTGATATATGTAAATTCGGCTTTTCAGAAAATAACAGGTTATACAACTGAAGAATTATTTGAAAAGAATACCATTCCCTTTGTCCATCCTGATGACCAGGAATGGACAATGAAACAATGTCAAAGTTTATTCAAAGGAAAGGTTTTTGATGATGTTGAGTCCCGCATTGTAAGAAAAGATGGTGAAATTAGATGGGTCTCAAGTACATGGAAAATAGTACATGATAACGATGGTAGGCCAATTGGTATTAAGGGGAAACAACGAGATATTACAGATCGTAAGGAAACTGAGCAACAGTTTAAAGAGAGCGAGCAATTCAATCGTATGCTCCTGGAAGAGGTTCAGCTCAAACAGGTGGAAGAGACGCTGAGAGAAGAACAGAATAAATCGCAACGTTACCTGGACACTGTGGAGGCCATTATAGTAGCGCTCGATACCAGTGGTAATATTACTCAGGTCAATAGAAAGGGTTGTGAACTACTTGGGTATGAACAGGGAAAACTCGTTGGTGAGAACTGGTTTGATAACTTCATTCCACCTGAGGATAAAGAGAATGACATGCAGGTATTTCAAGATCTTATAGCAGGGAATATTCAACGGGTGGAGTATCACGAAAACTCGATCACAGTCCAAAATGGGGAACAACGCATCATTGCCTGGCACAATAAAATCCTTCGTGACGATGATAACGACATCATCGGCATCCTGGCTGCGGGTGATGATATCACCGTGCGCAAGTGTGTGGAAGAAAAAGCGTTTGAGCTGTTGCATCAAAATCGCGAGCTGACCCGGCGCCTTTTTTACATCCAGGAACAGGAACGCCGACATCTGGCCCAGGAACTACATGATGAATATGGCCAATGGCTGACGGCTCTTCGGATGCATGCTCACTTATTAGATGAACGCTGTACTGACAACGAACTGGATGTGCATGACAGTATTGTTGTCATCGAAAACATTTCATCGCAGATGCACAAAAGTATCCACCGGATGATTCAGGAGTTAAGACCAGTTGACCTGGATGAACTGGGGCTGAAAGACAGCCTACAAGAACTCGTTGATCGCTGGCAGGAAAATTATCCACGGACTCACTGTGATCTGAACACGAAAGGTAATTTCGATGATGTAAATAGAATGTTGGGTGTCACGATTTACAGAATTGTTCAGGAAAGTCTGACAAACACGGCAAAATATGCTGAAGCGGACAATGTTTCGATCCAATTGGACCGCTATACTGGTCAAACAGAAGGGTCTGATTACCTGCTTTTGCGCATAAAAGATGATGGGAAAGGTATAAACCCTGATGAGTCAACAGAAGGATTCGGCATAGTTGGTATGCGTGAACGTGTTTTGGCAGCCAGAGGTGAGTTTGTGTTAAATTATACTCCGGGTGAAGGAGTATTAATTGAAGCTAGTTTGCCATTATCTGTAAAAGATAGAAGAAAATATTATCGATGCCTAAAGATTTAATTACAGTTATGTTAGTCGATGACCATCCGGTGGTGAGGGATGGTTATAGCAGGTTATTAGAAAGGCAGCCCGATATTTCCGTGGTAGCTGAAATGGACAATGGCGAAAGCGCCTACATGCAATACGCTGAAGTAAATCCCGATGTCGTAGTGCTTGATATTAACATGCCCGGAATTGGCGGCCTGGAAACAATCCGCCGGCTCCGGGCAAAGGATTCAAAGGTGAAAATATTGGTATTTACCATGCACGATAGCAAGATCATGGTTGCCCGCACTCTTGAGGCAGGTGCATCGGGATATCTAATGAAAAGTAGTACTGCAGGAGAGATGATTGACGCGGTTCGTCAGGTCTCTTCGGGCAAGAGCTATTTAGATCACGAATTGCCCGCAGATTACAAACAGGCCACTTTAGCTAACAATGATCCCATTACGGTGCTGACTAAACGCGAATTTCAGGTGTTTTGTGCTTTGGCGGAAGGGCAGTCAGTAAATGAAATAGCCCAGGTAATATTTATTAGCCCTAAGACGGTTGGGGTACATCAAACCAACCTGATGAATAAATTAAATCTAAAAAATTCTGCGGAATTAACTCACTTAGCAATTCAAAGCGGGATTGTTGTAGCTTAAAGCCCAATTTCAGCACTATCTAAATAGCTTTGTCAGCTATTTTCTTTATAAGTACCTAAGAACGCTAAAAATAAGATTATTCCTTATTGGTACTGCGTTTCTCCCATTCCATAATTCAAATAATATCAACGAAGATTTAAGTATTAATTTTGGCTAATCAAATTTCAATTATTAATACTTCAAATTGAAGAGGCGCGGGTATGGAGCAACTTATTAATAAAGCCAATGCGCATGAAATTAATCGTCTTTGGTCGGAAATATATTGCCTATGGAAGGAAGAAAACGAATTGGATGGTGTTTCGGAAAAGAATTCTAATAAAGTCATAGATATTTTTTCTGAATTACTAGAATTGATTGATAAGGAAAAAGACCCGCATGGTTATTGCATTTTACTTCGGATGCGTGCGCAAAATTATTGCCTAAAAAAGAAATACGATGATGCGCTTAGAGATCTCCGTACAGAACGAGATTTTATTAATAAATATCATGATCTTCTACGGATAAAGAAATGTGAGGAATTAATTTCGAAAATATCAGATTGGCGCGGCGATGTAGAAGGAAAGTGTTGGTGATTATAGATAATGGTCCATGTTGTCAGTGAGTAAAGTACGAGGAAACATGCCGAATTTCCTGACATGTAGCCTCTTGATTTTGTATCCACAATAAGGAGTCGACAAACCAGATGAAGAATTTTAGTAAATTATTGGTTTTTAGCTTAGTGCTCTGCACGCCTATTGTATGGGGTATAGATCAGATCGGTCTGTCATCACCCATTGAACTTTCCACTCAGGCACCTGATTTAAACGGTGCGTATAAAAGCAAAATAGTAAGAACGTCTAATGGTGTTTTAATTGTCGTCTATGGCGACATTCTCGAAAATAACCCCTTGCATTATGTGTATGACTCCAAACAATCCAGCGAAAGACCGGCACGGGATGTTTTTATAACCGTTTGTGACAGCGCAAGCAATGATTGTAGTGTTAGCGCTAACTGGAGTGCTCCAGTCAATATCTCCAATACGGCATTACTTTCCAGCATGCAAACAGACTGGAATAGCGATGGAAATCGAACGGCATATCATGGCGACTCAGATAACCCACATGCTTTTGCCAGCGGTAATCATGTCGTCGTAACCTGGGGTGATAAATATTGTCCTGGCGGGCCACAACGCAGCGTGACTTATCTAGAGTTTGGTAGTCGAGAAATAGCCATGAATTGTGTGTATGCAGCGCATGCTACTAGCAATTTTTCTGCCCTTTCTGATTGGACAGTTAACCGTCTTTCCGATGGTTCGCGTGATGTGAAACAAGATGCTACCAAAGGTTCAGGCTCTGGCGTATGGGCAATCACCTGGCAAGAAGATCCGTTGGGTTTACAGCCCGGCGAAGCCGAAGGCCCGGGAGACGGAAGTTCCGGTGCTAAAACCAGTCATGGTACTGACATTTGGTATACCTATACGTCCAATGTCTCCAGCGCCGTATCAGATATTGGTGTTTGGGCAACACCAGTACGCATTACCAATAATCATACAGGATTTGGATTGTCGGGTTCTTTTAATCCTATCAAAAATTCTGCCGGTAATTCGGTGGATCCAGGTCAAATCGATAAAGGAATCGCTGGTGCTTCCCGAGCAAACTTGCAGGTTGTCGGTGGCTCCAGTCCACCGAATACCGTTATTGCCTATGAAGAAACCAAGGGATCTGCCGGTTTGGGTGAAGGTAAATTCTTACGCTATCACGTATTTCCCTACAAAAACCCACCGACTTCGCCCAACGATAAAGCTGGATGTATTGTCAGTGATCCGTTCGAGGGTGCGCGGAGAGCTCGTTTTGTTACACAAACCAACGCGGCCAGTGGAAGTGGTATTCGTTTTGCGTTGTTTTGGCGCCAGGGTTTATATGATCAGGGTGGGCCGGCAGATGTCATGCTGCGTCTTGGTTACAAATCAACGGACGCTGACTCAACGGGTTTAAATCCAGCGGATCTGGTTCCATCAGTCGATTCCAACTGTTATGCATTGGATTATACATCCGCCATAAATCTCTATAATGCCACTCCATTAAATATGAGCAGCAATACGCTTGCGGCGACCGATGCCAATTTATCGGACTCCTCTAATGCTAATTTTCTGGAAAATGCTCGCGCACATCGCGCCGTGTTACGCGCCAATGATTTGTATTTGGGATACATTTATACAGAAGATGGCGTAGTGGCAGATGCTACTGACCTTGCGAATTACGATTTCTTTGTTCGTCACTTCAATGCATCGAACGGCGTTTGGGGAAGCCCTTTCAACTTATCCAATATTACCAATACCGCAATAAATGTTCTGGAACCCCGCTTAATAGGCATGCCAGGTAACGGGCCGGGTTGTACTGATCCCGCTAATATTACCAATCCTGAAAACTGCCAGAACAAGAGCGTCGTGATTGCGGCATGGGGAACAGAGACGAATGTATACGAGCATATTGGTGGTAGTGAAAACCTGGACATTTTTATCACGCGTACTGTGGATAAAGCTTCTCATTGGGAGCCGGTAAGCAACCTGGCGGCTGGCCCAGACAGCCAGGGTGAATCGCAAATTCGGGTTACGCCCGATGGTAATCGTATATTTTCTGTTTGGAATGAAACCGGAAGCGAGATGACCAATAGTATTTTCAGTTTGGGAACACCGGTTACGCTTTTTTCAGATATGGCTATTTCGATAACCAGTATCCCTACGGCTGTTTATGCGGGTACCAATATTGATATCAGTTACAACGTAGAAAATCTCGGACCTGATAAAGCACACGACATCGATTTGAATATTAATTTACCTGCATCAGTACAATATTTGTCGGGCAATGATTTCTGTGCACACAACGCGGGTATCGTTACATGTGTACTTGGTGAAATAGATACAAATACAAGTATTCCAGTCGATATATTAGTACAAAGTAGCATCGTGGAACCATTAACCTTCACCGCTACCATTTCGAGCCATACGCTTGATGATCCCGACCCCGGTAATAACCAGGTTCAATCAGTGGTGGATGCAACTACCGGCATTCCCACCGCAGATATCGCTATTCTAGCAAGCGCCAACCCCAGTAGGCAGAAAGAAGGAAGACACACCACAATTAGTATAGAGCTATTGAATCATGGAACGCATGCTGCCAGCGATGCTGTTCTGACGATTAAAACTCCAATTGGTTGGGAGCAAAGTTCGCTCACAATTTCTCAGGGTAGTTGCCGTATCGCCAACACTTCCTTTATTTGTGATGTGGGTGATTTGAATGCTGGCGCTTCGTCGATCGTTGAGCTAAATGGCACGTTAGACCGTGATGCTACTGTAATATTTTTAGCTAGTGGTTCTGCTGCTGAATATGATCCAGACCTTGCTAACAATAATATCGATAC
>CAXMTO010000237.1:0-8737 GCA_964196355.1 uncultured Myxococcota bacterium | reverse complement strand
TGTATAGAATTAATTTTGTAAAGGAGAGATATGAATCTGGAAATGAAATATGGTACGGGGACAGTGCTTGTCCAGATACCTGAGTCAGCAGACGGCTATGTTCTTGAACCGAACGATATGCCACCAGTGTCGTCCATCTCTCAGGAGTTATCCTCAGCGTTGGCAGGATTGGATAGCTCCTACGAGGAGATTATGACCGGGCTTGGAAAATCACCGAGTGTAGCCATTGCAATTCCTGATGCAACACGGCCTTTACCAGTGAAAAAATTGGTTCCAAGCTTGTTGGACTGGCTGTTTGAAAAGCTGCCTGAACTCGATTTGGACCGGGTGACAATTCTTATCGGAGGCGGCTTGCATCCACCGGCAGACGGGGAGACTATGACTCAGTTGATGCCGGACGACATTGCTCGAGGGTGTACGGTGGCGGCTCACGATGCCAATAGTAGTCCTATGGTTGATTTTGGTCATACGAGCAGAGGAACTCCGGTGCTGGTAAATTCTATCCTTGCCGAAGCAGACTTGAAGATTGCTGTTGGTCAGATTGATCCGCATCAGTTCGTCGGGTTCACTGGTGGTTCAAAGGGGGTTGTCATTGGTTGTGGCGGCGCCGCAACTATCGAGCATAATCATAGCCTGATGTTTCATGACAAAGCCTGTGTAGGTGTTCTCCACGGCAATCCCGTGCGTGAAGATATCAACGAGGCCGGGGAGATGGTGGGAATACACTTAGCTGTCAACTTCATTATGGCCCCAACCAAGGAAGTGGTTCAGGTGCTGGCAGGTCGCCCTCTGGACATATTGATTAAAGGAGCAAAGACCTGCGCTGCTCTCTACGGAGTTGCAATAGAGAATAAATTTGATATTGTCGTTGCCAGCTGTGGGGGGTATCCCAAAGATATCTGTCTGTACCAGGCCCAGAAAGGACTCAATTTAGCGTCCCAGGCAGTGAAAAAGGGAGGCCATATTCTTTTGCTGGCCGCCTCGACTCAAGGAGTGGGGGATGACGTTTATTTCGATTATGTCTCTCAGTTTACCAGTCCTGGGGAAGTTCTGAAAGATTTCAAGAGTCAGGGGTTCAGGATGGGTGCTCACAAAGCCTATCTCTTCGGTCGAACGCTGAGCAGGTTCGATGTTGCGGTTTTTTCCGAGCTTGACCCGGGAGTTCTGCAGAAGTGCCATCTTCGCGCGGCTGATCCCTCAGAAATTATTAGCGAATGGGTGGAAAATTTTGATGGAAGACCGAGAATCGGAATTATTCCAAATGCAAACACCACCTATTTTTATCAACAAGAGCAACAATAGGATTCTGGCTAGTGTGCGATCTCATTGGAACAACCTGGGGTAATAGACAGTGTGCAATGGCAAATCGACAAAATCAGCGTCCTTGGAAACAAATAGTAGGAAGAAGAAGCAGTAAAGAGGAGAACCGAAGCCGGACATCCGGCATACGAAAAAACAGATAGGATTCTGTATGATCGTTCGATTCATTTATAACCAATTGTAGGAGGTAGATATGATACCCGATTTTTTAGTACACGAAGCTGCGGATGTTGTAGGCGTTGTGGTTGTTGAAGGTCTGAAGGCCGACCAGGAGATCACCGGCTGGGTCATGAAAGAAGATGAGACCGTTACGGTCAAGATCTTGAATGATATTCCAATCGGTCACAAAGTCGCACTGAAAGACCTTGCATCAGGTGACACGGTAATCAAATACAACAGTGATATTGGCAAGGTTGTCGCTCCGATCAAGAAAGGCGAACATCTGCACGTTCACAACGTTAAAACAAAGAGGTGGTAGCATGAAACAGAAATTTTTAGGATATCGTCGTGAAAATGGCCGAGTAGGTGTTCGTAACCATGTTATCATCCTGCCGCTGGATGATCTTTCAAACTCTGCTTGTGAGGCTGTTGCAAATAACGTAAAAGGCACCATGGCTCTTCCCCATGCCTATGGCCGACTTCAATTCGGTGAAGACCTTGATCTGCATTTCCGTACTCTGATTGGTACCGGCTGCAATCCAAATGTAGCAGCGGTCATTGTTATCGGCATCGAGCCTCAGTGGACTGATCGAATTGTCCAGGGTATTGCCAAAACCGGGAAACAGGTAGCAGGATTTGCGATTGAGCAGAATGGTGACTTCAACACGATCTGTGCTGCATCCAATAAAGCCAAGGAGTTCATGCACGCTGCCAGCGAGGTTCAGCGCGAAGAGTGTGATATCAGCGAGCTGTGGGTTTCAACCAAATGTGGTGAGTCCGATACCACTTCCGGTATTGCAACCAACCCAACTGTCGGTAATGCCTACGACAAGCTCTATGAGAAAGGCAATACGCTGCTGTTCGGTGAAACCACTGAGTTGACTGGTGGAGAGCATCTCGTTCTCGAGCGTTGCGCAAATGATGAGGTTCGCAAGCAGTTCCAGTTCTATTTTGACCGCTACGCAAAAGTTATCGATGATAACAAAACAAGCGACCTTTCTGACTCCCAGCCGACCAAAGGTAACATTGAGGGCGGCCTGACCACTATCGAAGAGAAAGCTCTTGGTAATATTCAGAAGATCGGCACCAAGCCGCCCGTCATCGGCTGTCTGGAGAAAGCTGTTGAGCCTACCGGACCCGGCCTCTGGTTCCAGGATTCCTCCTCCGCTGCAGCAGAACAGGTTACCCTCTGTGCTGCCTCAGGCTTTGTCGTTCATTTCTTCCCCACCGGCCAGGGCAATATCATCGGCAATCCGATTCTCCCGGTAATCAAGCTTTGCTCAAATCCACGAACCCTGAGAACAATGTCAGAGCATTTTGATGTTGATGTTTCAGGTCTTGTTCGACGTGAGATAAATCTTGATGAGGCTGGAGACAAGCTACTTGACATGATGGTTCGTACTGCCAACGGCCGCATGACTGCCGCTGAAGTACTTGGTCATCGTGAATTCATCATGACTAAGCTGTATGAGAGTGCATAAACCGTATCGGTAGATATATTCCCGAAGACCTGCGCTGGCAGGTCTTCGGGCTAAACAATAATAAGCAATACGGCACAGTAGACTATAAACTTAAAAATGCTGTTCAAAATAAACTGTGCAGGGAGAAGCTAATGGACACGAAATTGAGCATGAAATATTTGGTCACCGCGATTCTGATAGCAATCTTTTCGGTTACAGCCACCAGTGTAATTGCACAGGATTATCCAAGTAAGGCCGTTAATTACGTAATTCCCTTCGGCCCCGGTGGAGAGTCTGATATCACCGCTCGCCATCAAGCGCCCTTCTTTAAAAAATTGTTCGGAAAGGATCTCATTATCTCCTATAAGCCTGGCGGCGGCGGCGCTGTTGGCTGGGCACAGTTGAACAAAATGAAGGGAGACGGCTATAACATCATAGGTATTAATCTGCCTCACATAATCCTCAAACCGCAACAGAAGGCTGTTGGTTTTAAGACCGAGGATATTACCGGCGTATATATGTTTCATTACACGCCGGATGCCATTGTTGTTAATAAAGATAGTGAATTTAAAACCTTGAAGGATATTATCGATTACGCCAAAAGTAATCCGGGAAAATTGACCTTTTCAGGATCGGGTAAGGGGACGGCTAATCACCTGGCTCAGCTCCGCCTTGACAAGATGGCCGGTATAAAAACAACCTATGTTGCCTTCAAAGGAACTGGTAAAGCGGTTGCCGCCCTGCTTGGTAACCAGGTAAGGGCTGAATGGGGATATACCTCTGTCGGTGCAAAGCAGTCCGAGAAAGTGCGCATGCTGGCAGTTGCTATGGATAAGCGTCATCCCAAATTTCCGGATGTACCAACCTTTAAGGAACTTGGTTTTGACCTGGTTTCTGGAGCTTATCGTGGGATCGCCGTACCCAAATCTACCCCTGAAGACATTCGTATAAAACTATCAGAAATGATTGCTCAGATCAATGCTGATCCCGAATTTCGTCAGAAAATGGAAAATGATGGAATGGCATTGCTGGATGTTGGTTATAAGGAGTACCCGGGGTTTATAAAAGAGATGTCTGCAATCTATTTGTCGGCTGCACGTGAAGCAAACATCATAAAGTAGGTCTCAGCCTTTAGTGAAATGAAATCCAGAGAGGTCTAGGTTCTGATCTGATCTCGATTCTATGGGAAGGAGTTGTATTATTATTTAGCAGCTTCTTCTCATTGCAGGAATATGATTGGGAAGTTATTGAGCTATGTTTTGAAATTTCTGCTTCCAAGCTGCGAAGTACACTTTTAATAAACTGTAATGGAGATATGAAATATGCCGGGAATCGAATATCTGCTGGCGGCCCTGACGCCTATTAATATTTTGCTGGCCCTGTGCGGTGTTATTGCCGGCACCGTGATTGGTTCATTGCCAGGTCTTACAGCAACAATGGCCGTAGCGGTTCTGGTTCCCATTACCTTTACCATGGAGCCAAGCTCTGCTTTGATAATGATGGGGGCTATCTACACTGGAGCCATTTATGGTGGTGCTTATGCAGCTATCTTACTCAACACGCCAGGGACTCCCTCAGCAATTGCCACGACCTTTGATGGCTTTCCCATGGCCAAGCAAGGCAAGGGTGATCTTGCTATTTCATTGGCTTGCGTTGCATCGGTCACAGGTGGTCTAGTTGGTGCCCTGTTCCTGCTGATGCTTGCGCCACCCCTTGCTGAGGTTGCCCTTGCATTTGGGCCAGTAGAGTATTTCTGGCTGGCAATATTTGGCCTGACCCTGATTTCGGCTCTATCTGAGGGCAATCTGCTCAAGGGACTGATCGGAGCCTGCTTTGGCCTGCTGCTCGCCTGTGTGGGAATTGCGGAGATCAGCGCCGATGTGCGCTTTACCTTCGGCAACCAGGTTCTTCTTGGTGGTATCGAGACTGTATCGGCACTGATAGGACTCTATTGTATACCGGTTTTGATTGACTTGGTGGCAACCCCCGATCGACATCTGAAAGTGACCCATGAGCCACGAGGTTTCAGGTTTTTGGAGGCGATTGCGCTTGCGTGGCGATGCAAACTGAGTTTGCTGCGCAGCTCTGTAATTGGTACCTTGGTCGGAATTTTACCCGGTGCCGGTGGATCAATCGCCGGACTGGTATCTTATTCAGAGGCACGTCGCACCTCGTCACGCAGTGAGCATTTTGGCAAAGGAGAACCTGAAGGGGTTATGGCCACCGAATCTGCCAACAATGCCACCGTCGGCGGCGGCTTCATTCCTACCCTTGTCCTGGGTATTCCGGGCACTCCACCGGATGCGGTAATCCTCGGTGCCCTGATGATTCAGGGGATAAAAACAGGACCCAGTTTATTCACCGAAGGTGGCTCGATTGTTTATACGTTTATCTATGGATTGTTTCTCGCGACCTTCTTAATGCTGCCGGTAGGTTTGGTGATCGGCCGCTATGCCTATAAAACAATTATTACCGTGCCCAAAGCAATGTTAGTGCCTGCGGTGGCTTTCATGACAATGATCGGCACCTATGCCATCCGCAACAGCATCTCTGACATCGTGATCATGATTTTGCTCGGCGTTGTTGGCTGGGTAATCAATCGGTATGGATTCAGTCCTTCCCCGATCGTGCTGGGATTGATTCTGGGACGTATTGCTGAACAGGGTTTTGTACAAGCCTGGACTATAGGTGCAGCGACAGATGAGCTTTGGAAAATGTTTTTTGGCCGGCCGATTAGTCTGGCGATTATCGCCTTTATCCTGCTGTCATTGTTTTACCCGGTGATTCGCTCACGCTTTGCAATAATGAGAAGGAGGACTTCAGATGCCGAATAATCAAAAAGCTACTCAAGGAAGGGATACGACAGGAGTTGTGATGGGCTGTTTGTTTATTCTTCTGGCAATGATTTTGCTATGGGATACTACGAACATGATGGACTCGGACTCATACGTCTTCCCACGTGCTATTGCAGTTGGCATGATTCTGCTCAGCTTGATGCTGATTGCATGGAATCTGATAAAGCCCGTTGAAAAAACAGAGACTGTTTCTGATGCCTCAACCATACGACGCACATTTTTAGTTGTTGTGATGATCTTGAGTTGTCTGCTTATGCCCTGGTTGGGCTTTCTGATATCAGGTTTTGCAACATATATCTTGCTGATGCTGGTGGCGATGTATGACGAGTGGACGTCCAGGAAGAAACTCATTTATCCATTGATAGCTGCCGCAGTAGTGGCAGGTTTTTATACTCTTTTCAGTAAGTTATTGTTTGTACCTTTACCTGTGGGACTGTTGTTCGATTAATTTGGTGGTGAGGATATTTTCAAGCCTCAGAGAATTTTTAAAAGTTTCATAGATATCTGTTTTACTAATTATTTTTTACACAACTATACGAGTTACTTACAGCTATTGTCGATAGCAAGTCTGAATAATGTGCAGCAAAGCAATCATGTATCAAGATGGAGGCATATATGGCAAACGGTTATAATGGAAAAATTTTGTATGTGGATTTAACAAACAAAACCCACGAGGTCAAAGAACCTGATGAACGTTGGTATCGCACATATTTTGGGGGTACGGGCATAATCGGGCAGATTCTGCTTACCGAAGTCGCGCCTGACATTGACCCGCTGGGCCCTGAAAATGTTCTGGTTTTTGCCTGCAGTGTGGTTACCGGTGCCCCACTTGCCGGTTTCAACCGCTATGCAGTTGGAGCAAAGTCACCGCTCACCGGTGGATTTGCCCGAACGGAAGCGGCCGGATTTTTTGGGCCGGAACTGAAATTTGCAGGATATGACGCCATCGTCATCAAGGGAAAAGCAGATGTCCCTGTATATCTCTGGATTAAAGACGGGCAGGTTGAAATCCGCGATGCTGGTGGATTGTGGGGCCTGGATAACTGGGAAACACTCGAGAGCCTGCGTGACACCACCGGAGAAAACAAGGTGCGCGTGGTGAGTATCGGGCCTGCCGGAGAAAAACTGGTATCTTATGCGTGTCTGCAGACTGATCTTGAGCATTTCAACGGACGTACCGGTATGGGCGCCGTCATGGGATCCAAAAATCTCAAGGCGATTGCCGTCAGAGGAACAAAGAAACTGGCCATGGCAGACCCGGAGAAAGTCAAAGAGATAGCCAAGTGGCACCGGGATCGAATAAAAGAACATCCACCAAATGTAGGACTGACTAAATTCGGAACACCAGGATTGGTGCAGGGAGTTAACGCCTCAGGATTTTTCCCGACCCGCAACTTCAAAGAGGGTCAGTTCGAAGGCGCGGATAAGCTCGCTGCTGAAACGTATCACAACACCATTTTTCACTCTCGCGGCACCTGCGCCCAGTGCACCGTGGCATGTAAGCGTCGAGTACAATCTGATGATGAGACTTACCCGCTTGACAAACGATTCGGTGGACCGGAATACGAGACCATAGCTGCATTCGGCTCAATGCTGGCAATTGATAACCTGCCGGCTGTGGCCTACGCCAATCAGCTTTGTAACCTGCTTGGTCTCGATACAATCTCAACCGGTTGTGTCATTGCTTTTGCCATGGAGTGCTTCGAAAAGGGAATTCTTACTGAAGAAGATACAGGCGGCAAAGCTATTAATTATGGCGATGCTGAGGCGATGATCTGGCTGGTTCGACAAATCGCTGCAAAAGAAGGAATTGGCGAAATACTGGCCCTTGGTGTTAAGAAGGCTGCAGAAAAGATAGGACGGGGCTCTGAGCGCTATGCCTTTCATATAAAAGGACAGGAGCTCGGCTTGCATGATGGTCGCGGAAAGACAGGTATGGGGCTGGGATTCGCCCTGGGAGCCACCGGTGGCGACCACATAGAAACGCCTCACGATGTGGCCTTTATGGGGGAAGGTATCAGCAAATTGTACCCGATGGGACTGCTCGACCCGGTTGACCCACTCAAAATGGATGCCGCTAAAGTGAAATTTTTCTTTATCGGCCAGAAGGCCTGGGGCATCAACAACCTGCTCGGTCTCTGCAACTTCTGTTCGGTGCCAATCCATGCCCTGACCTTTACCAAGCTGGTAGAGGTTGTGCAGGCCATAACCGGTTGGGAGACAAGCCTCTATGAAATCATAAATGGTGTCGATCGTGCCAACGTGATGGCTCGTGTATTCAACAACCGATGTGGTTTCACTCCTGACGATGATACCCTTATCCGCCGGTGGTTTGAGAAAATGCCGGACGGCCCTTTAAAAGGTGTGCGATTTGATCCCGATGAATTCCGTGAATGGGTCGGGCTGTACTACGAGATGTCCGGCTGGGATTCAGAGGGAAGACCGACCAGGGGGAAACTGGTTGAACTGGGGCTGGATTGGTTGATTGAGCAATAAGGAAAAGAGGAGCGAAGTGATTTTGAATCGACCATCCCGCCTTGGCAGGATGGTTCCATGTACCTGATATCTTCGTTAGATTAGCAGGTAGCTTGCTAGAGAACTAAACTGGAGGTTTGTAATGAATATTGGTTTTGTTGGAGTTGGTTTGATGGGGGGCCCGCTGGCCCGGAATCTCATCAGAGCTGGAAAAGAGGTTTTAGTCTTCGACCTCAGTGAGGATGCGGTAAAAAAGACGCTTGAAGCAGGCACCAGTGGAAAAGCTGCAGCATCGCTTGGCGATCTTTCAGGTTGTGATGTTGTTTTTACAAGTCTACCAATGCCCCAGCATATTAAAGGCGTCATGCTCGGAGATGAAGGGCTGCTTAACGTCATGAAAAGCGGTGCTGTCCATATTGAACTGAGCACCATTGATCCCGAGACCTCACTGGAGCTAAAAGATGCCGC
>CAXMTO010000236.1:0-15079 GCA_964196355.1 uncultured Myxococcota bacterium | reverse complement strand
AAAGACAAAAGTGGAGCAAGGTTTGGAGCCAACAGATACATTGTTACCTGCACAAAGGCGACAAATAATACTGGAAATAATTAAAGAAAACTACACAGCAAGGAGTTCACAACTGAGTGAACACCTGAAAGTGTCGGAGATGACCATTCGTCGTGATTTGGCCGCCTTAGAGCAGCAGGGGATGGTGAAACGGACTCATGGTGGTGCAGTTTTCCATCATGAACGTATGACGGATAAGTTTAAATATCAAAGCAGTAAAGAAGAAAACCCTGAGGAAAAAGAAAAAATTGCCAGCAGGGCGGCAGAACTGATAGTGCCCCACGACGTCGTCTTTATAGGTGAAGGTACGACCGCTTCTCTGGTTCTATCCCATATAGACCGAGATATACCTTTCACTGTTTTTACAAATAATCACGGTATCGCGACAGAGATTGGCAGCACGCCAATGGCAGCCGAGCTGGTTTTTTTGGGAGGGGTGTATAATCCCGATACATATTCCACGGCAGGAAGTTTTACCCTTGAAATGATTGCGCGCATAAACGCCAATAAGGTTTTTCTCGGAGTGGACGCATTTAGCTTGCGTATGGGGTTGACGGTAGGAAATCCTGATTTTGCCGCGATTAGTCGAGCGATGATTCGTCAAACGACCGGAAAGGTAGTCATTATGTCCGATCACACCAAATTTGGCTTAGTAGCCGCCCTGGAAGTTGCAAAACCAAAGGAAATAGACGTTCTGGTAACTAATTTCAAATTGTCCCAGGAATTTTATACTGATCTGGAATTATTGAATATTAAAGTCATATTAGCGTGATATTTAGGAAATGGCACTAACGTATCGTGGGGCGGCACGGGCAAATTATGAATGAGGTTGAAATCTAATTTTACCTGATGGGGCTATGTACATTTGATAACAAAATTATGAAGTTACTTGTGAATAACACCCCACAAAGGGGCATAAGTACCATGGTGATATATTTAGCAACATAATTTCAAAAGACATTCCTCGGTTTCTTGTTTTTTATTACAGAAATAAAGGAGTAAGGTACTAATATTTATCGCAAATTGCGAAATCGCGTTTCATATAAGAACGCACAGCAATTGTAGAGGGAGAAAGGTATGCAAGACAGTGCACGGGTTGTAATCATTGGTGGTGGTATCATAGGGTGCAGCACAGCTTATCATCTGACAAAAATGGGATGGGAGGATGTTGTTATTTTGGAAAAGGGAGAGCTGACAAGTGGCTCTACCTGGCACGCAGCAGGACTGGTTGGACAGCTTCGCGGCGAGCGCAATATCACGAGAATGCTGCAGTACAGTGTCAGCCTTTATGAACAGCTCGAAGCCGAAACCGGACTGGCAACGGGATGGAAGAAAAGTGGCTGTCTCCACCTGGCGAGTACGAAAGAGCGGATGTACGAACTGAAAAAGGGTGCGACAACGGCGCGCAGTTTCGGTCTTGAGATGAACATCATCTCGCCAAAGGAAGCCTATGATCTTTGTCCTATTGTCACTATTGATGATGTCATCGGTGCTGCGTTCATGCCCACTGACGGCCAGGCCGACCCGGCAGGTATCACACAGGCCATGGCCAGGGGCGCGCGGAACCGGGGCGCAAAAATTTATGAGAATACCCTCGTCACAGGTTTTAAATTCGATAAAAAACGCATTACAGTAATAGAAACAGATAAGGGTGATATTTCCTGCGAAATCGTCGTTAACTGTACAGGAATGTGGGGTTACCAGGTGGGTGAAATGCTTGGTGTTAACACGCCTCTGGTCCCATTTCAACATCAGTTTCTTGTTACCAACACAATAGAGGGGATGCCTTCAAACCTGCCTACTATCAGGGACAAGGATAACCTGATTTATTATAAGGACGAAGTTGGTGGCCTGGTCATGGGAGGCTATGAGCGGAACGGCATTCCATGGGCAATTGATGGCGTTGATAACGGTTTCATCTCCCAGCTGCTTGACGGCGATTTCGATCATTTCGAACAATTGTCTGATCCCGCCATGAGACGAACGCCGTGCCTCGAAAGAGCAGAGATTTCGCGCTTGATTAACGGCCCGGAAGCATTTACTCCGGATGGTGATGCTATAATGGGACCGGCTCCGGAACTAGACAATTGTTTTGTGGCCGTAGGATTTAACGCCTTTGGTATTGCAGCCGGTGGTGGTGCCGGACGGATG
This sequence comes from uncultured Myxococcota bacterium, assembly GCA_964196355.1. Taxonomy (GTDB): domain Bacteria; phylum Desulfobacterota; class Desulfobulbia; order Desulfobulbales; family Desulfocapsaceae; genus Desulfomarina. The sequence goes on along the minus strand of CAXMTO010000236.1, from coordinate 12,889 downwards.
ATGGCGGAATGGATTATTGAGGGAGAACCAAGCCTTGATATCTGGCCGCTTGATATCCGGAGATTTGGCGCCTACCACCAGAGCCGAAAGTATAACGTTGAACGTACTACTGAGCTCTACGGAAAACATTACACGATTCACTGGCCTCATGAAGAGCACGACTCAGCTCGAGGGGTAAGACGCAGTCCTCTCTACTACCAGCTCAAGGAGAAGGGCGCTGTATATGGAGCAAAATACGGATGGGAGAGGGCAAACTGGTTTGCCCCCGAAGGTGTTGAAGCTAAAGACGATTTCACCTTTGAGACACCAAACTGGTTTGAGCATGTGGCTGCAGAACATAAGAACGCACGTGAAAATGTGGTGCTTATCGATCAGACTTCTTTCTGCAAATTTGAAGTTGAGGGCTCTGGTGCATTAGCCTTTCTAAACCGACTCTGCGCCAATCAGATTGACCGCTCTGTGGGGAAGGTGATTTATACGCAGATGTGTAACGACCGGGGTACCATAGAATGTGACATGACTATTGGAAGACTGGCTGAGGACAAATTTCTTGTTGTTGTCGGTACTGCCTTTGGCAAGCGCGTTTTATGGTGGCTTGAAAACCATATGCCCGGGGACGGCTCCGTATTTTTAAAGGAAATGACTTCTGCCTATGCGGTAATCAATGTTATTGGTCCAAAATCAAGAGAATTGCTGGAAAAAACCACCAATGATGATGTGAGCAACGGCAGTTTCCCATTTGGTACATGCAAATCATTCACTGTGGGATATGCACAGGTCATGTCCTTTCGCGTGACGTATGTTGGAGAACTCGGTTACGAGCTGTATGTACCTACTGAGTTTGCCGGTCACGTTTATGAAACTCTGTGGGAAGCCGGGCAGGACCTGGGGGTAAAAAATGCAGGGTACCGTACCATAGCCTCTACTCGTCTGGAAAAGGGATATGCTGACTGGAGTTCCGAGCTCACCCCTGAATATACACCGTTTGATGCGGGTCTTGGATTCTGTGTTGATCTGGAAAAAGATGATTTTATCGGGAAAAATGCATTGGCAAAAATCAAAGCTGACGGGCCGGAATTTAAACTGTGCAGTTTTGTTATTGATTCGGACAAACCGCTGATGATTCAAGGCAGTGCGCCGATTCTTCATGAAGGAAAAGTTGTTGCTGTTACCACCAGTGCCGGTTACGGCCACACTATTGGTAAAGACATATGCTACGGATATCTTCCTGTAGACAAGTTGTCTCTAGGAGATGCGTTTGAAATCGAATCGTATAAGGAGCGGTACCCGGCTACGATTCAATCGAATCGCGTACTCTACGATCCCGAACGAAAGAAGATACTGGCATAGCATAAAGAAATAAACTATGGCCCTCAAAGGGATTCCGTATTACCACCCCCGTTATACTTCGTATTTATCGGGGTCAGTAATAAAAATGCTCCCAGGAGTACTTTACAGCGGGAAACTATTGTCAGAGACCGATGAGGACTCTGGAAGAAGACTTTCAATACAATTTAAAGGTCAAGATAAAACAATGAAAGACGAAGCGAGAGTAGTTGTAATAGGTGGTGGAATTGTTGGATGCTCCATTCTTTACCATCTTGCAAAGGCTGGCTGGAAAGATGTCGTTATGGTCGAAAAAAATGAGCTGACCAGCGGTTCAACCTGCATGGCCGCCGGCATGTTGACACAGTTTAACTCGTCTCCCACCTTGATGAGGATGAGAAAATACAGCTCTGAACTGTATCACAAACTTGGTGCCTATGACAAAGTGGGCAGTATCCGTATCGCCGCCAGTAAAGAGCAACATCTCACTCTGCAAAGAGCTGTGAGTACCGCCAAAGGGATCGGTCTCGATGTGGAAATGATAACCGCTGAAGAGACCTTAAAATTAATGCCCTGGGCCAGCCCCAATGAGCTGTACAGTGGCGTTTACCTACCTAATGACGGGCATCTAGACCCTCACGGGACCACTCACGCAGTTGCCAAAGCTGCAAGAGATCTGGGCGCTGAAATCTACCTCAACACTCTTGTGACAGGTATTGATCTGACTTCTGATAACAAGGTTGAAGCTGTTCGCACCAGTAAAGGCAGGATTAAGACAGACATTATTATAAATTCAGCCGGGATGTGGGGCAAACAGGTCGCAGCGATGGTGGGCGTAAAAGTGCCTTCTGCCCCGGTTGTCCATCAACATCTTGCGCTGCAGGCAGTTTCTGGCGCAGAAGTGCCTGATGGCGGGCCATGTTTCAGAGATACTGACCGGCTTATTTACGGACGTCCGGAGCACGGGGGGCTTCTGTTTGGCGGCTGGGAACTCAATCCGCCATCTATATGGGAAGACGGTGTCGCATGGAGTCACAGTGCAACTGAAGTAGCCTCGGATTTTGATCGGTTTGAACATTTGCTGGTTAATGCAATAAAACGTTTTCCGTTTTTAGAAGAAGCCGGCATTGAGCGTCTTGTTGCTCATCCGGATGCTTTCACCCCGGACGCCAAGCCTCTTGTGGGACCGTGGCCAACTGTAAAGGGTTTCTGGATGGCCTGCGGTCTTTCCATGGAAGGATTTGGAGCGGCAGGCGGTATTGGCAAGGCCCTTGCAGAGTGGATCATTGAAGGTCAGGCCGAGGTTGATCTTTTCTCTTTCCACCCTTGGAGATTCGGGAAAAACTTCCAGGACCCGCACTATGCAGCATCCTGTGGCCGTGAATGTTACCGCTACTATTACTATACCAGATATCCGCAAGATGAAGATATGGAGATGAGGCCTCGCAGAATTTCACCTTTTCATTATCGCCTGCAGGATCTGGGTGCAGTTTTTGGCAAGAAGAACGGCTGGGAGCGCGTGAACTATGTCGATCCAGGTCAGCCCTGGAGAAGGGCTGGTGAGGATCAGAGAGCGGCCGGTGGCTGGGTAAAACCGCCGCACTTTGAACTGGTTGCAGGCGAGTGCCAGGCCTTTAGAGAAAGGGTTGGTATGGTTGACATGAGTGCATTTGGTAAAATTGACGTGAAGGGGCCTGGAGCACTTCCTTTACTTAATCGACTCTGTGTCAGTGAGATGGATAAACCTGTGGGTTCGGTTATCTATACACAGTTCTGCAGTGAGAGAGGTGGCATCCTCGCAGATATCACGCTTGTTCGCCTTGGTGATGACCACTTCAGACTTGTTACCGGTTCCGGTTTTATAGATAATGACCTGGGACACATCAAGGCTCACATGCAAAGTGACGAAGCGGAAGTTGAACTCAGAGATGTCACAGACGAATTCAGTGTCATAGGATTCTGGGGACCGAAGGCAAGGGTGGTTTTAGAAAAGGTTACCAGCGATGATGTGTCTAATGAAGCGATTCCCTACATGATGGCCGGAAAAATTACTATCAATGGCGTAGACGTTCTGGCTCAGCGTGTTTCCTACGCGGGTGAACTTGGCTGGGAACTCTATTCAGATGTAGAACATGGGATCACCGTCTGGGATAAGCTCTGGGATGCGGGTCAGGAATTTGAGATAGCCGCATGCGGCTATTATGCCTTGAATTCACTTCGTATGGAAAAGGGATATCTCTATCACAACGATGATGTTACCGGGCTCGAAAATCCATATGAGGCTGGAATCGGTTTCACGGTGGATAGACAGAAAGATTTTGTCGGTTCCAGCGCTCTGGCAAAGATCCGCAGTGCGGGTGTTGCTAAAAAACTGTGCACCATCACCGTAGGAACTGACGAGTGGCTGGCCCTCTACGGAGGGGAAGCGGTATTGCTGGACGGTAAGGTTGTCAGCAGATTACGTGGCGTCGGTTACGGACACACCATTAAGAAAAACATCGGAAATGTGTATCTGCCTGTGGATAATGCTGTGGCTGGTCAACCAGTGCAGGTAGAGATCTTTGGTGAAATGTTGGACGGTGTGGTTACTGACAGAGTCCTTTATGATCCTAAGGGAGAAAAACTTCGTTAGTGGAACACTGTTAGGTAGACTGGGCGTTTAGCCTGTATGCGCCTATCTGCCTGAATACTCTCTGTACTTGTGTATAAGATGGTGAGAGGAAGCTCTCAGGGCTTGCGTGGAGAAAAGAGTTATGGATACAGCCAAAATGAAGCGGTTGCTGAAGATGGACTCTCTGAAGAGTTACGAACTCCTCCAGATAGTAAAGCAACTGGCTAGAACTGCGACGGAGGTTCAGGAAACTCTCGAAAGTTCCTTTTTGCACGAGCAGGTTATTGAAGTAGTCGAAGGATTCTATGATCTTGGCAGGGTTATAGATGCGTATGAAATATTTGGAGGATATACCAATCGCAGTTTTCAGGTGGTAGTTGAACAGAATGGTGCGGTGAGTGAATATTTTTTACGTAAGTACAAACTTGGCATAGCTGGAAAGGAGATTCTCCTTGAACACGCCATGATAACTCATGCTATGACAAATGGTTTCCATCTTCTCGCAGGTCTTATTCCAGGCAAGGATGGAACTACCTTTGTCAGTCCGGCTATCAGTAAAAACAAATTTGCTCTGTATCATTTTCTGGAAGGGGAGGATAAATACACCTGGGATAACCCCCTCATGGAATACAGTGAATATGAAAGTGCTGCTGAAGCGCTGGCTTCATTCCATAACGCTTCAAAGGGTTTTGAACAGAACGATCTGGGGCGAGTCGAGCCCAGGATTCTTGAATTGATTGCTGGTTTGCCGCAGTCATTTTCAGATTATGCCAAAGAAGACCGCAACACTAAATTCCACGAGTATTTTAACAGTGTTCTTCCTGCCATTAACTCCCTGATAAAGGAAAACACAATTTCCGGGAAAGAGGTGGATCAGATGGTGGTCAATCCTATCCACTGTGATTATCATCCCGGAAACCTTAAATTCAGTGATGGAAAAGTGGTAGGCGTTTTTGATTTAGACTGGGCAAAGATTGATCTCCGTCTCTTTGATATCTGCCTGGCGCTTATCTACAATTCGGTGTATTGGGGGCGGCGCAATGATGGGAATATGCTCCCTGAGAAATGTGCATTATTTTTAAAATCGTATCAATCAACTTTATTGAACACTGGGAATCTCCCACCTTTAAACAGTGTTGAGCTGGATAACTTCCCGACGATGATGGCAATGGCCAATTTCTATCTCCTTAACTGGGAAATCACAGACTATTATCTTGACAGTGAGAGTAACGATTATGAGTATCTGGCATATCTCAAACATAACGTTCGTCAGATGCACTGGATAGAAAGCCATAAAGAGGTGTTTGCAGCACTCGCAGATTCCGTAAGGGTATAGAGTATAAGGGCAATAGGATACAATGAAAAATTTTGATATTGACACATGTATTGCTGAGGCACCTGCTGAATATCAGGAAGCTTTGAAAATCGAAAAGCAGACCTATGAAAGAATACAGGAAACTACAAAAGCGGTTCTTTCTGAGGTTGGTATCGAAACAAAAAACCAGAGGGTGATAGACATACTCGAAGGAACTGGACTGGCAGGATATGACAGCACCAGTTCCCGCATCCATCTGCTTCCTGATCTGATCGATCAGATCCTGGACACCGCCCCGAAGACCTTTTCCGGTGATGAGGGAATGAATACTCTTGGAATCGGGGGAATACCGCCGTTTCTCTACAGGAAAGATGATGAATTTCCTCTTCCTGCAAGTTATGCGGAGTTTTCTCGGGTAATAGAAACCGTCAAAGAAAACCTCGATGTCGTACGTTTCTTGAGCCAGCCTGTGAAAGTGCACAGAGGTGATGCCCATGAGTGCAATAAAATCATGGATCAACTTGAAGACTGCATCAAGGTCACCTGCAGCGCCTATATGAATGCAGAAGATTCTGTTAAATGGTTCTCCGGGAGAGATGACTGGCACGATTCAATCTGCGGGTTGAAATCACCTTTATCCTGTATGGATAATATGATGGATTGTCTCGTAAGAAGTGCAGAGGCCGGAAATATTCTTCGTCTCACAACCATGCCGCTTGCAGGTAGAACCGCACCGCAGACTCCCGAAGGATGCATGATTGTCAACCAGGCTGAAGTGATGTTCATGCTTGCCGTTGCACAGACGGTTAATCCCGGGATGGTCTGTATGTTTGGGGGAATGCCCTGTCCAACCAAACCAAATGGTGATCTGGCTTATTCTGAGGATTCCATGGATATGTTGAATGTTGCGGTAAGCCGGGTAAACACCTGGATCACAGGGCTTCCTGCTGTTCAGTCAGGGGGGAGCACAGAGCAGAAGGAACCGGGTGTACAGGCTTTGGCGGATGGTATGAGGGGCAAACGCATACTTACAGAGTTTGGGATTCATAACGCCAGGCACTGTTTTGGGGTTCTTGACAATCTCAATTTCTTCTCTGAAGAAGCCTTTATCCAGGATTGTGAGAGTTATCGCCAGTATCAGAAAGAGAGAAGTGGCAGCTTTGTTCTGAAACCACTCTATACACCTGATGATCCACAGGCTTTTGATGTCATTTCTCATGTTGCAAGTGGCGATTACCATGTTGATTACCATACTACCGCTAATATTTCCGCCTTTGAAGATTGGGCCAGGTATGCTGAAGATAAAGGAGTTTTACCGAGATAAAAGGATGCTTCTATACGAATGGAGGCAGAGGTTGAAATGAGCAGATGTATTATTTGAGAAAATTTAACTTTACAATATAAAAGCAGCGCAGAGGAGCTTGAAATGAAAATTTACGTTTGTGTGAAACATGTACCAGATACCGCAGCAAATATTAAAGTCATCGGAACCAATGGCTTTGATGAGTCTGTGAAATTCCTTATTAACCCTTACGATGAATATGCAATAGAGGAAGCGGCCCAACTTATTGAAAAAGAAGGGGGAGAGGTCGTTTTAGTAACTGTGGGCAAAGAAACTGCAATGGCAACTGTTCGCTCCGCACTCGCTCTGGGCAGTCACCGGGCAATCCTGGTGACAACAGATCAGCAATTTCTGAATAGCGCCGATACAGCCGCCGTCCTCCAGAAGGTTATGGAAGACGATGGTCCTGCTGATCTGATTTTCACCGGAAAGCAGGCAGTGGATAGTGAAGCTATGCAGACTGCTTATCGGTTGGCTGAAGGCCTCAATCTCCCTATAGCAAGCGATGTTACAGAGTGCGCTGTAGCCGATGGCAAGGTATCGGTTGAACGGGAAATTGGTGGTGGCGAAAAAGAAGTCATTGAGATGACTATGCCGTGTATTGTGGCTGCCAGCAAAGGTTTGAATCAACCCCGTTATCCAAAACTACCGGATGTGATGAAGGCAAAAAAAAAGGAAGTCAAGCAGATAGCTCTTGCTGATTTAGGTTTGACACTTTCAACTGATGTGGAACTTGTCTCTCTGGAACAGGTTCCTGAACGTTCAGGTGCCAAAATAATCGAGGGCAGTGTCAGCGAGGCTGTAGCAGAACTGGTGAAAATACTCAGGGAAGAAGAGAAGGTACTCTCCTGATACTGAAGTTTTTATGAAAATACATTCCGGGAGCCTGTCCGAAAATAGTCCACATTAGGATGCTCATCCGGTTACTGATATATTCTGGAGAAGAAAATGACAAAAGTCGCCGTATTAATAGAAACAGTAGATAATGAAGTTAAGGCCGCAAATTTTGGAGTGCTTACCGCCGCACAGGGCGAGGGAAATGAAATATACGCTTTTGTTGTAGGTGCAGATGGCGAAGCCTGCAAGGGAGACCTGGAAAAGTATGGAGCGGCAAAAATAATAGCCATTACAGCGGATGCTGCGGATTTAAATACAAAACCTGATCTGCAGGCAAAGGCAATAATTGGTGCCATGAAAGAGTATCAAACGGCTGTTCTCCTGGCGCTAGGCAGTAGCAAGGGCGGAGATACTCTTGCTCGGGTAGCCGCTAAGCTCAAAGCTCCTCTGGCGGTCGATTGCCTCAGCGTGGACTGTAAGGCTCGGACTGTTCGTAAGCCCTATTTTGCTGGAAAAACGATTGCCACACTCAAAATGAGTGGAGAGTATTTTATCGCTGCTCTGCGACCGAATGCGGTTGAGCCGGTTGAAGCTTCCGCAGATGCAGAAGTAATCACTTTTAGTGCATCAGTAGGCGATTACAATGGTCTGGTCGTAAAAGAGATTAAGAAAAGTACATCAGGTAAGATCGATTTATCTGAGGCCAATGTCATTGTTTCGGGGGGACGTCCAATCGGTTCTTCAGAAAATTTCAAGATTCTTGATGAATGTGCTGCAGCAATGAATGGTGCGGTTGGCGCATCCAGGGTTGCTGTGGATGAAGGATTTGCCAGCCATTCCATGCAGGTTGGTCAGACTGGGAAAATCGTCAACCCCCGGCTTTATGTCGCCTGTGGTATTTCCGGCTCGGTACAGCATTTTGCAGGTATGAAAACTTCCAAAATTATTGTCGCCATAAATAGTGATAAGGATGCACCTATATTCAATAAATGTGATTATGGCATAATAGGTGATATCTTTGAGATCGTTCCCGCCTTGACTGCTGAATTGTCAAAGCCATAACTATAAGGTAGGCTCCGTCCACAATACAAAAGATAAATTATCCCACCACAGAGAGCACAGAGAGCACAGAGAAAACAGAGATAGATTTTTTTCTCTGTGCTCTCTGTGTCCTCTGTGGTTTGAGTTTTTCTTGTTTTTTTGACAGGGTTTCAGCAGTTAGGTACTAAGCAATATTCAGATCGAACGCTCTTTGATTCGGTCTGAATATTTGCTGGATTGATTTTTTGTTCCAGGATACAACTCGGGCGCAATTTTATATATTTATCAAACTTTAATACAACACGGTAGACCCATGCAATCATATATAACGGTGAAATCTATTCTCATGGCAGTTCTGCTCATGGGAGGCTTTGGCTATTTCTTTTATAAAGTTAACCATTTGATTATTCTCATGAATTCGGTGCAGGGGCAGCGGGGATATACTGTCGACCGTCTCGGAGAAAGAGTTAAGGTATTGCTTGTTGATATACTTGGCCAAAAAAATGTTCGGCGAAAGATGATGCCTGGTCTTGCTCATACGTTTATCTTTTTTGGATTTCTCGCAGTACAGCCGCACTCTCTGCAGATGATGATTCAGGGTGTTTTTCCCGGTTTCAGTGTTGCGCACATTGCTCCGTCTTTTTTTCAGCTCTATTTGCAAATAGCAGATATATTGGCTTTTTTCGTGCTCGTTGGCCTGGGATATGGGCTTTATAGACGAACCGTGCTTAAGCCGGATTATCTCACCAACGGCATGGATGCGAAGCTGATTATTCTCTTTACCTCGGTTATTATTTTCACTTTCCACATCTATAATGCTTTCCATCTTGTGCTCCCGTCACACGGTTTTGATTATTCCAAATGTTTCACAGTCTCAAGCGTCATAGCGGCAGTCCTGAATCTTTCTGCATGGTCAGCCCCCGCCTTGAGGACAGGTTTTGAGGTAACATATTGGATTCACATTCTCACCATCCTTGGTTTTATGATTTACATCCCGGGCTCCAAGCATCTTCATCTTCTGGCCGGGATCCCGAATGTTTTCTACAAACCACTTGATATTGAAAAGCCGATTATAAAGACTGATATTGAGGATGAGGATGCGGAGACCTTTGGTCTTTCAAAAATCCACGAACTGAACTGGAAGCAGGTCCTTGATCTCTATGCCTGCACCGAGTGCGGCCGATGTGAAGAGCGCTGCCCCGCATCAAATACAGGCAAGCCCCTATCGCCCAAAGAACTTATTCACGAGTTGAAGGTTGAACTGCTGAATAATGCAGATACCATTATTAAAAAGGAAAATGTAGAGAGCCTGCAGGGGCTTGTGAATGATGATTCCGGGCCTATAAAAACTGATGCCCTGTGGGCCTGCACTACCTGCCGCGGCTGCGAAGACATCTGCCCCGTAGATATTCAACATCTCGATATTATCCTGGAAACCAGGAAAAATCAGGTCCTTATGGAGGCAGCATTTCCTCCTGAGATGCAGGACACCTTCTCCAGTCTGGAGAATCAGTCCAATCCCTGGGGATTCAGTGAAGATACTCGAGCCGACTGGTGTAAGGACCTCGATGTACCGCTCATGGCGGATAAACCTGATGCTGATATTCTCTGGTTTGTAGGGTGCGCGGGTTCTTTTGATGACCGGGCCATAGTTACCTCAAAGGCAATTGCCAGCCTCCTGAATAAGGCCAAGGTGAGTTTTGCGATTCTTGGTACGGAGGAGAGGTGTAATGGGGATATGGCCAGGAGATGTGGTAACGAATATCTTGCCCAGATGATGATTGCTGAAAATGTTGAAACTCTGAATCGCTATAAACCCAAAAGGATACTCACCGGTTGTCCGCACTGTTTTAATACTATTAAAAATGAGTACCCTGATTTTGACGCAACTTTTGACGTTGTTTCCCATGTAGACTTTATCCTCGAATTGATAGAGAGCGGAAAGCTTACAGTAAAAGAGGATTATCCAGGGAAAATAACCTACCACGATTCCTGTTATCTTGGCAGATGGAACGGCATATATGACTCACCTCGAAAGGTTATCTCCGCGATAAATGGGAACACAGAGCTGCTGGAAATGGGAGAAAACAGAGATAGTGGTATGTGTTGCGGTGCCGGAGGAGGCCGGATGTTCATGGAAGAGACCCTGGGCGAACGCATCAATAATGTGCGCTGTCGTCAGGCAATAGGGACCGGAGCTGATACTGTATCTGCAGCCTGTCCTTTCTGTTTGACTATGTTCAGCGATGGTATGCGCGACAATAAGGGAAGCCAGGACGTGAAGGACATTGCCGAACTGGTTGATGCGGTCACTTGATATCAGTCGTGGCTACAAAGGTGTTGTCTACCTGAGTGAAAAGAAATAATGCTTATAAATTTTGATTTTGATGGAGTAATCGCGGATACCTTTGACCGTCTTTTCGCTCTCAGTATAGCTGCCCAGAGAAGAGTTGCTACTGGCAGAGTACCAGTTAAACAGGATTTCAGGACTCTTGAAAACCTCACTTTTGAAGGCTTGGCCGATCGTCTGGGAATGCCCCGGGAAGTGATTCCTCAATTTTTCAGACCACCTTTGAACTGCAGCAGGAAGAGCAGGGTGCAATCCGCTTTTTTCCAGGAATGGCGACTCTTCTCAAAACCTTGAGTCAGAGGAGTGAAATTGCCATTATTACATCCAGCAGTGCAGATCTGGTGCGCGGCTATCTGATGGAACATGGTATTCTCGATTCGGTGGATTCTATTTGCGGCAGAGAATTGGGGCGCTCTAAAAGGGAGTCAATACTAGTTAATATCGAGCAGTTCTCCTCAAGCCCTGAGCAGACCTGTATGATCGGGGATGCCATAAGTGATATTCGTTACGGCAAGGCTGCCGGAGTGCTGACAATTGGTGTTGGATGGGGTTTTCAGTCCTCTGAACTCCTGTTAAGGGAAGCTCCGGATTACCTGGCAACTACTCCCGAGGAATTACTAGAAATTCTGAGGAATTTGGACTGTTAAACTATAACACATCACGCCCTCAACTCCTCCTGCTCACCCGGTACTTACCAAAATCAGGCCCACAAGCAAAACACTGATGCCGGCAAACTTCGGTCGATAACATTTTTCGCCAAGGATTAAAATTCCAGCAATTGCGCCTAAAGGAATACTTATCTGTCGAAAAGCTACCACATAACTGACGTTTTTGACCGAGGCCATCGAAAGTAAAACCAGGGTGTAGGTGAGATAAATCATAACACCGGTTAGAGCTGCTTTTCGTTTCCGGGTCTGAAAGGATCTGGAGAGCTCTCTAAGGCGTTCCTTTTTCCCTAAAATAAATAATAACAGCCAAATCGTTAAACAGACAGCTTGAGAGAAAGCATACAGTACAGTCAGATTGAAATTACTTAACCCAATTGAAGATGCGGATCTCAATATTTTCAAGGCCCGGTCATCGAGCATTGAATATCCAACGATTCCCAAAGCCGCAAGTAAAGCAAATCCTGAGGCAGGGTTTATGTAATTTTCAAATCGCAGATCCCCAAATCGTCGCATTGGCAGTAAAAAACAGCCTGCAGCCACCAAAAGAATTCCACAGATAGACTGAGCACTGATACCCTCTTCTGTTCCTAGAATGAATGAAACCACAACAACTAATATAACAGGTAAGGCTCTCAATAAAGGGTATGAGGTGGAGAGATCACCTGATTGAAGCATTTTTGCAAGAGAGGCAAAGTAGAGGGCTAAAAGACATCCGGTCACAACAGCATATATCCAGATATGTGACAGGATTGTGGAATATATTTCCCAGTGTTTAAAAACGAACGGCAGAAATAAAAAACATCCCATAGAATTTGCAAGCATGAAAAAAGACGCTGTGGGGTCTTCATGTTTGCTCAGTGTAACCCAGCCCACATGCAACAGGGCCGACAGCAGAATAAGGAAAATGGCAGTTTTGCTCATTGTGTTTGTTTTCTTTAAAAGAGAACTTCCAAAAAATTTCCTTGTTTTTATATGAAAAACATTACTTACGATCAGTTCGACATACCTGTTGAATTGATGATTTCATATTATCGTGGAGATCGATATTCACTTGAATTAGAACCCAATGAATAACAGCTTTCTTGTTAAAGTTAACCCCGAAAAAGTCCTCTTACTTTAACGAATCAATTAAGGATGTCGTTACATTTGGGGCATCTGTTTCGTTAAAACAAAACTGCATCTCTGTAAAGCCATCTCTGAATTTGATAACCTCATCTTTAACAATAGACCCGTTTTGAATATGGTCCGCCATTAAGACGGCAAGTGTCCCAAAATCGGCAGCCGTCATACCGAACCGTGTCATTTCAGACACCCCCATCCGGAGAGCACCAGATGCGGTAAATCCTTCTTCAACCGGTGTCGCCTGATAGTTGACGATGATATTATTTTCTTCAAGTTC
>CAXMTO010000235.1:0-3702 GCA_964196355.1 uncultured Myxococcota bacterium | reverse complement strand
CTCTCATCACCAGAACCCGACTGCAGAGACCGATAATCTCCTCAAGCTCTGAGGAGATTAAGATGCAGGACACCCCTTCTGTAACGAGAGAGTTAATAAAATAGTAGATCTCTTTTTTAGCATTGACATCGATCCCTCTGGTCGGCTCATCCAGAATCAGGATAAACGGTTCAGTGTCCATCCATTTTGACAAATATACTTTTTGCTGATTTCCACCGCTTAGAAATTCAAGCTCGCTTTTCAGGGATGCGGCTTTGATGTTAAATTGATCTACAAATTTTTGTGAGCTCTGCTGTTCTCGTTTTTTATCAATAAACCAGTTGCTGTATTTTGACAGGGAGATCAAGGAGATATTCTCAGGAATTCCAAAATTCATCAACAGCCCCTTCCCCTTACGATCTTCTGAAAGATACCCCAGTCTGTACTTCAGTGCATCAGCAGATGAACGGATTTGAGCCTTTTCACCTTTTACAAAGATATCACCTGAAGTCTTCGGGCGAAGTCCCATGATACACTCTGCAAGCTCTGTCCTTCCAGCGCCGATCAGACCTGAGAATCCGAGGAGTTCTCCTTTCTTCAACTGAAACTGTATATTCTGGAGGAGCTTTGAATCACTCATGTTTTCAACACTGAGCACCACTTCGTCTTCAGGTGCAGATTTCGGAGGGAAGACCTGGTTCAGTTCCCTGCCCACCATTTTTTTTGCCATATCCTGTTCATCGACATCACTTACATTATTAATACAGATCTGGTCGCCATCTCTCAGGACGAGGATACGGTCGCAGACTCTTTTCACTTCATTGAGTTTGTGGGAGATGAACAATATGGTAACATTTTTCTCCTTGAGCCTGCTGATCAGCTCAAAAAGAATCTCAACTTCGAGGTTGGTCAAAACCGTGGTGGGTTCATCCATGATCAATAAATCGGATTCGTGAACAAGTGCTTTGGCTATTTCAACCATCTGTTTTTCGGCGACGCTTAAATTCTCTATCAGCGCGTCAGGCGAGAGACTGGTCTTCAATTCGTTGAGAAGAGACAGTGTCCTGTTTCTCATCTCTTTTTTGTCCAAGAGAGGTCCTTTTTTTAGTTCCGACCCCAGAAAAATGTTCTCAAAGACCGACAGGGTGGAAATCAAATTAAACTCCTGAGGGATCATACTGATTCCCAGGCGTTTGGCTTCCATCGGTGTATTAATCGATACGTCTTTTCCCTTAAGGCTGATCTTGCCGCTGGTGGGCGTGTAAATCCCACAAATAATCTTCAGTAGTGTAGATTTACCGGCACCGTTTTCCCCCAGAACCCCAAAAACCTCTGCGGTTTGAACGTCCATGTTTATATCGCTTAGGACCCGTACACCCGAAAATGATTTATTGAGACTTCGGATGGACAACAGTGCATCTGGCTGATTTTCCATGATCGTATCCATAATTCAGACATCGAACTATTTCTTCATATCCCCGTCAAAGGAAATATCTGAAGGTGAAAAATTGATCGAATTTACAAATTCCACCGACTCAGCTGCACCGAATTCTCTGTCCATGCCGTTATCCTCCCATTCAACGGACAAGGGGCCACCATAGCGAGCTGCATTCAGGTGCCGGATAATTTCCTCAAAATTAACATCGCCATGGCCCAGCGATCTGAAATTCCACCCCCTCCTGAGATCTCCAAAAGGCAGATGAGATCCTATAATTCCTGTTCTCCCGTCCAGAGTTACAGCGGCATCTTTCATATGAACATGATAAATTCTATCTGGAAAATCGCTTATGAAAACATGAGGTTCTATACCCTGCCAGACAAGATGACTTGGATCAAAATTAAGCCCGAGGGTTGGCCGTTTGTCAAACACCTCAAACAGCTTGCAGGTTGAATAGTAATCGTAGGCAATCTCTGTAGGATGAACCTCAAGAGCAAATTTTATATCACATTTGTCAAATTCATCAAAGATGGGAGTCCAGAGATCAACAATTTTTTGATAACCATCTTCAATCATCTCTTCAGTTGTGGGTGGAAAAGAATAGAGGTATTTCCAGATAGGGGAGCCCAGAAAGCCGGTGACCACATAACAGCCCATGTTTTTTGCGGCCCTGGCAGTGCAGATCATTTCGTTGGCTGCCCATTGTTTTATCTCATCGGGCTTCCCTTTTATTTGATCCGGCACAAATGCATCAGTCCTCTCATCCCAGTCATCTCCGACACACTGCCCGGAAAGATGAGCACCCAGAGCAAAGCATTTCAGGTCATACTTTTTGAGAATGTCCAGTTTTTCCCGGACATAGTCCATGTTTTTTGATGCTTCAACCGGATCCATATGATCGCCCCAGCAGGCGATCTCAAGTCCGTCATATCCCCACGATGCTGCTTTTTCACAGATCTCTTCAAATCCGAGATCTGCCCACTGTCCTGTGAAAAGAGTTACTGGTCTGGCCATAATTTCCTCCGGTTATTTAATCCACATCAATCCATGACGAATCATTATTTGAACTCTCAACGCATTTTTCTATGAATTTGACACCTTCCTCGCCGTGCTCGACCCGCGGGTAATCCAGATCTTCGTCCAAAATATCGTCGCCCTGCTTTTTCTTTATGAGAAAAGAAATAAAAGACTTGTAAATATTTGCAAATGCTTCGAAATATCCTTCCGGATGTCCGGGCGGAACTCGGGAAAATCCTTCGGCTACAGGATACAGGGGATCTCTCCCTCTTGAAATGATCTGAGTCGGTTGATCCAGATAGGAGATTTTTATATAGTTGGGATTTTCCTGTGCCCATTCAAAGGATGCTTTTGAACCGAAAATCCTTACCCTGAGGCCATTGTCGTTGCCAACCGCAATCTGGGAACACCAGTAGAGTCCCTTCGCGCCTCCATGATAATCGACCATGATAGTGGCATTATCATCAAGTTTTCTCCCATCTAATACAGTATCAAGACGAGCGGACAGCCGCTTGATTTTAAGGCCGGTCATATAAGAGACCATATTCTCAATATGACTGCCAATATCGCCTACGCAATTTGAAGCTCCTGACTTTTCAGGATCTGAGCGCCACTCTGCCTGTTTCTGACCCGTTTCTTCCAAAAGTGTACTCAGCCAATCTTGAGGATATTCTGCATTAACAAACCGAATATCACCAAGATCGTCATTTTTAATCATGTGTTTCGCATGCTTGACGATGGGGTATCCCGTATAGGTATAGGTGACACAGAGAGAAAGCCCCTTCTCGCTGGCAAGTGCTTTCAACTCACCAGCCTCGGCTGATGTAACGGTTAAAGGTTTGTCACAGACCACATTGATGTTGTTCTCAAGGAAAATTCTGGCGATAGAGTAATGAGTGAAATTTGGAGTTACAATCACCACAAAATCGATTTTATCTGCTTTTTTCCCTTCCTCCACGGCCATCTCTTCATAGCTTTCATAAAGTCTCTGATTGGGAATACCTAATCCAAGACCTGTTCGCAACGTATTCTCAGGATCTGTGGAAAAGCAGCCGCACACAATTCTTGTTTTACCATCAAAATTAATTGCTTTTCTATGGACATCACCTATAAACGCTCCCTCACCCCCGCCGACCATGCCATAAGTCAGGAATGTACCTGTTTCGTTTGTCTGGCTGCTTTCTACCATACCGGCCTCTCAGTTTTTATTTGTGATAGCACTGGCCAATATTTTCCATCGATAAACTCTTCACACCTAACACCCCACA
>CAXMTO010000234.1:0-4053 GCA_964196355.1 uncultured Myxococcota bacterium | reverse complement strand
AGAGGGTATCAGATTGCTGAGGCGATGCATATTGCGGAAACCAAACTTGCCCATTTGAGCCTGGATGCGGTGCTTGGTACTTTACGGACATGGGAACGTGGTGGTAGTATTGTGGGACTATTTGGGATCGCATGGATATCTAATATAATTGGATATCATAGATCAATCGGTGCTATTGGTTTGTGGATTCTTTGTGGCGTACTTCTCTTTATTCCCTTCATATTAACAGATATCACCACAAGGTTCAGGAGATAGGCTGATGAAGATCAAAAAGATGATTATCATTGCTGCTAATAGCATGCAGTTTTGCTGGCCCTCCGTTCCTGAAGGCCGAAAAAATCTGGATAAAAAATTTATCTATGTTGTTGTCTGGCGCGGTTGCGAGGAAGATTGTACAAGTTTCAGGGAGTATATCGCTGGTAGTGGACTGAATGCGGAAATTATCCTTCGCAACGCCGACCGTGATAAGTCGAAATTGTCCGAATTCGTTCAGGAATACCGGTATTGAGCCCTTATGAGAGCATGGTGCGAAAATCAAACGCACTTTTGTCAGCTGCTGCCCGTTATAAAGATGTCGGCAGAGTTGCGGGTGAGCAGGCAAGAGCAATTCTTTTGGATGGAAAGCTACCTGGTGGTCTTCCGATCCGATCCGTCGAACAATATTCCTATTTAGTAAATATGAAAGTGGCCCGTCAGCTTAATCTCTTTCCTTCAGTAGAGATTCTTCAATACGCGCAGATCGTGGATTAGTACCTTACTCCTGAACCTATGTAATAACAAACAAGAAACTGGGGAATGTCTTTTGAAATTAAGTTGTTAGATATAGTATCATGGTACTTATACCCCCTTGTGGGGTGTTAGATGTTCATTTCATACGCACTTTGAGCTAAGATTTCTTAACTTTCAAAGAGAATGAAAAATTCAAAACCCGAAGCCACAGTTGTAAATTCTGATGAATAGCAAGAGGATGCAGTTGGCAGGCATACCAATTAAACTGAAAGGGTTAAACAATGATACACAGTATACTGGATAATGACCTTTACAAATTTACGATGCAGCAGGCAGTACACACTCTTTATCCCCGTGCAGAGGCCCAGTATGAATTTATCAATCGGGGAGAAACGAAATTCCCTGATAATTTTCATAATCGCCTTCAGCGTCAAGTGGAGAAAATGGCAGACCTGAAAATGCACAGTGACGAATTACGCTACCTTAAAGAAGCCTGTTACTTCCTTACCCCCGTATATCTTGATTTTTTGACCCACTACCGGTTCTCACCGGAAAATGTTGTAATCGAACAATCCGGCGGAAACCTGAAAATACATGTCAGCGGTCCCTGGTATACGACTATACTATGGGAAGTCCCCCTGCTGGCCATGATCAGTGAGCTTTATTTTTCTATGGTCACCGCGAAAACGCTGTCCAGAGAAGAAGGAAGACTTCTGAATGTTCAAAAAAGCGAGCAACTCAAAAATACGAACGTTGATTTTGCAGAATTTGGCACCCGAAGACGCTTTTCGGCAAAAAATCAGGAGTTGGTCATCAAGGACATTCTATCAGTTGAAAATAACACAATGATAGGCACCAGTAATGTTCATTTTGCAAAACAATTTGGCATTAAACCCATTGGCACTCACGCTCATGAGTGGTTCATGTTTCACGCAGCTGAACATGGCTATAAAAGGGCAAACAGGGCAGCGATTGACGCCTGGTCTTCGGTGTTCCAGGGGCATTTGGGAATTGCTTTGACTGACACCTATACGACTGATTTGTTTTTACGCAATTTTGACGCAATCGAAGCACGTCTCTTCGACGGGGTCCGGCAAGACTCGGGAAATCCATATGTTTTTGTTGACAAACTTGTCGCCCATTACAAAAAACTGCGGATCGACCCGTTGACCAAGACAATTGTTTTCTCTGATGAATTAGATGCAAAAATTGCCATTTCCATAAAAGAATATTGCCGGGGTAAAATCAATGCCTCGTTTGGAATAGGCACCAATTTATCAAACGACCTCGGCCCAAAGCCGTTGAACATTGTAATAAAACTCTCTCATTGCAAAAGTCGTGCCGAGAGAGAGTGGGTACCAATGATCAAACTTTCTGATACTGAGGGTAAACATACCGGCGATGCAGATGAGATAGCACTTTGCCTTCGCATAGTAAAAAGGAGTTCGTCATGAAAGCACTCATCATCGTTGACATGCAAAACGACTTCTGCCCGGAGGGTGCACTGGCTGTGAAATATGGGGATACCATCGTGCAGGGCATCAATCAAATCGGATCGAGATTTAATGTGATTGCAACTACCCAAGACTGGCATCCACAGAATCACGGCTCATTTTCTTCTAATCACAAAGATGCAAAACCATATGATATCGGAAATTTATCCGGCCGAAGACAGGTACTCTGGCCGGATCACTGCGTCCAGAACACCCAGGGGGCGGAGTTTCATCCGAAACTGCAGGTGAGCGGTCAAAACTTTGTCAAAGGCACTCACCCTGCAGCAGATTCCTACTCCGGTTTCTTCGACGATGACAGGACCGCCACCGGGCTGCATGAATATCTGATGGGCATGCAGGTTACACAGGTGTATATTTGCGGCCTTGCTACCGACTATTGTGTTAAATTCACGGCATTGGATGCATTGAAACTGGGTTATAAAACCGTTGTCCTGGAAGACCTCTGCAGAGGGGTCAACATAGATCCCGCAGATACCGAAAAGGCACTTGAAGAGTTACGGACCGCTGGAGCATCTATCGAGAAGTCATCCAACGTTGAGATATAAAGTAGATTATGTTGTTAGATATATCACCATGGTACTTATACCCCCTCGTGGGGTGTTAGACAATAAATGCCCTTTCTCTTCAAAACTCCCGTCAATATTAGTTCTAAGACTTTTTGAAAAAAAGAATACTGGTCTGAGGGGGGCAACATTGGGCGCTTACAAGTGGCCAATTTCCAACTGACCGATGTTTTTCTTCTGTTCAAGATTAAAATGTCTTTACCGGAAAGATATCAGGAAACCGGATAGCAAATGGTTATGTTGATCATAAATCTATTTGTCACAGATAGGATCAAAGATATGGACAACGATCTTAAAAACACAAGCGTCAAAGGATTTTGGTGGAAACGTTTTTTTTACTCGGTCACAGGAGCAACCAACGACTATGAATTAGGCCCCAACTGGTTTGCCTCGGTGATGGGCACAGGAATTATTGCCAATGCAGCCGCCTCGTTACCTGTCTTTTCAGACAAACTTCAAAGTTTTGCTCTCATTGTCTGGTGCCTTGCTTCTTTTATGCTGATCGGCCTTGTTCTTGCTACATGCGCCCTCTTACTACTCCAGGGACAAAATGTCTGGAAAAAGCATTTCAGAGACCCCATGATGGCACAATTTTATGGGGCACCCCCAATGGCCGTACTCACCGTTGCAGGGGGGACCCTTTTGCTGGGTGACAATTTTCTCGGCCAGGAGTTTGCCCTTAAAATTACCTGGGCTCTCTGGTTTATAGGCACCATGACAGGCCTTGGTTCTGCTATTATTATTCCCTATCGCTTGTTTACCAAATTTAAGGTGCGACAGGACTCCGCCTTTGGGGGATGGCTTATGCCCGTTGTTCCTCCAATGGTATCGGCGGCAATCGGTGCCATGCTTGTTCCCTACGCCCCCGTGGGCGTATTAAGAGAAACTATGTTTTACCTTTGTTTTTCTATGTTTGGCTTAAGTCTTGTGGCTGCCCTAATTATTATATCAATGATCTGGAGTCGGCTAGCACATCATGGCACATCCGGCACCTCTAGAGTGCCTACTCTATGGATTGTTTTAGGTCCCTTAGGGCAATCCATGACCGCTGCAGGAATACTTGGTACCGTTGCAAAGGGCGCGGTCCCTTCTCAAATTGCTCATGGATTTGAATTGTTTGCGGTGCTGTACAGTGTGCCTATTTTTGGGTTTGTGGTCCTCTGGACCTGTATGGCAACTCTTTTAACCCTCCGGGCCCGTCGCAGACAAATGAGATTTGCCTTGACCTATTGGGCATTTACCTTCCC
>CAXMTO010000233.1:0-48723 GCA_964196355.1 uncultured Myxococcota bacterium | reverse complement strand
TCTGTAATTGTTCCGTTCTACACCAGAGCTGACAGAGCATGGTATGCCCGAAGCTGGGATAGGTTTTTTTTACCGAAACCTTTTTCTAAAGTGGTTTTGCGGTTTGGTGAAAAGATTGAGTTCAGGCAGACTGAGACAAGTGAAGCTTTTGAAGAGCAAAGAAAGGCTCTTGAAGAGGTTATGTTTAACGATAATGAGAAATTAAAGGCTGGACTTGCGTAGTTTTTTCATTACAATTGACGTTTTTCACCAGCACAGAGTGGAATTATATGGATATGTTACTAAAGCTATTAAAACTGTCTCGAGATTTTTTGTTGATCACAGATAGTGCTGGGAATTGTTTGAAAATCGGAGACCATTTTCAAAATGTTCTTGCAAAACACAATGTCGGGACAGATGACCTGAGCAACATTGTCAGACGAGTTGTTCCGGCACTGCAACAGACAGGAATTTCCCCTCCGCCACTCGAGAAATTTGGAATTTATTCCTCTTCATTTACCCTCATACAGAAAACCAGGGAGCAACTGGTACTTTTCGCCGAAGACCAGACGGCGAATGACGTTCAGTGTCCATTTAATAATAATACCAGCCAGTCAGGTCACCTTCTTAAGGAAAAAGATAAGCGTATTCACACACTGTTAGATGAGTCAAGTGACCCCATCTTTAGTTTTAAAGAAGATGGTACATATCTGTATGTAAACCAAATATTTGCTCAGACCCTTGGATACAATCAAGAGGAGATCATTGGAAAAACGGTATGGGACGTTTTTCCTCAAGACGAGGCTGACAAGAGATTTTCGATGGTACGGAAGGGGTTTTTGACTGGAAAAACAGAGAACATCGAAGTCATGATACCTCTCGCCGATGGAGATAAATACTTCTTAACCACTGTAAAACCGATTAAAAATGAGCATGAAGAAGTAGCGTTTGTCATCTGTATTTCAAAGGATATCACAGAACTCCGTGAGGCACAGAGCCAACTAAAATCACTTAGAGGGATTTTACCAATCTGTTCAAAATGCAAAAAAATTCGAAATGATGAAGGGGCATGGCAACAATTAGAGTACTACATTTCCAATCATTCTGAAGCTGAGTTTTCACACGGCATGTGTCCTGACTGCGCTGAAATTCTTTATCCAGATCTATTTGATAAAATATAGCCGGTCCGGACTATCTTTCGTTGCTGCGCTCGCCGCCCTCTTCATAGTTCAAAACAAAGGAGACTGCGATTCGGGCCTCTTGAGGCCATTTCGGATGTGGCGGTGTTTTTCCGTACCCAGTCAGGTCTCTGTCGTATGTATTGCTCATTATAGACTCATCATCAAAATGATCGCACTGCTCGTGGAGCATAGAGGTTGGGCTGCACGTTGGCAAGCCCTTCGGGCCAACAGATTTTTTCGCGGCTGTTTCGTTGCCGAGCATTTGCAGTAGCTCACTACAGCTTCATGCCCGGCGCCTCGACCTGCGAAAAACTTTGTTGGTGAGAAATCCCGGCTAGCGGCGCAAATCAAATGATAAAAAAAATGTCGAATATTGTTTACAATTACATGCTTTATTGTAGAGTGGTCTGTAACGTTTCTTCCACTAAGTTGTTATTATCTGTAGCTGACAGAAATGGAGTGGAAAAAACATCAAATTTAATGACTGATAGTGCGATGAAACATAGAACATCAGCGATTTGAGGACACCTCGAACGCAATCATTTGGATATAAGGAGTCTGGCAATGAAAATTCGTGTGATTAACCCGAATACAACCGTCAGCATGACTAGCAAAATCGGTGATGCTGCCCGTAAAATCGCTTCTCCCGGTACAATTATCGTGGCAACTAATCCCAAGAGCGGCCCGGTTTCCATCGAAAGTCACTTTGACGAGGCAATCAGTGCCGTTGGAGTTACCGAAGAGGTCCGTGGCGGTGAGAATGAAAATACAGATGCTTATGTTATAGCCTGTTTTGGTGACCCGGGTCTGCTGGCCGCCCGCGAACTGACCCAGGCACCAGTGATTGGTATTGCTGAAGCTGCCTTCCATGTAGCCACTCTGATAAGTACCCGGTTCTCAATCGTTACCACATTAGGCCGAACAGGTATAATCGCTGAGCATCTTCTCCAGGTGTACGGCTTTTCCCCTCATTGTCGACAGGTTCGTGCGGCTGAGATACCGGTACTTGACCTTGAAGACGATGGAGATGCGGCATCAAATCGCATTATCGAAGAATGCCTTCGTGCCAAGGCCGAAGACAACATTGGTGCTATCGTGCTGGGTTGTGGTGGAATGGCAGACCTGACGGCTCATATTCAAAATGAGGTCGGTTTACCTGTAGTAGAGGGAGTAACTGCTGCCGTGAAATTAGCCGAATCCCTAGTGAGTCTAGGATTAGGGACAAGCAAATACGGTGACCTGGCGCCACCTCGTCCAAAACTCTTCACAGGACAATTCGAACATTTGTCTGATGTAGGATCTTAGTTTGAGAAGTTTGTTGTACAAGAAGGTTCTGTGGCGAATTAACCTGAAGGAATTCTCTAGTTTGTGCCTGTCCATAGATGGCTCTTTTATTCTAACTCTTTGTTGTATTCAGAATTTAATCTTCGGAATATCAATTATATACCTGTAGCTAAATTTATTGAGCATCTTGATTTTCGCCCGGATGGAAGACCGAAAGACACGACAAAAAACATAAAAGATACGGGGGAATTTGTCGTTCATATGGTGGATCGGCCACTAGGGCAGGCAATGGTCGAGTGCGGTGTTGAATTTTCTCCAGAGGTCGATGAACTTAACGAGACCGGGCTCCATCTTGTTCCCAGCTCTAAAGTTAAACCCGGCCGCATCGTAGGAGCACCTGTTGCGATGGAGTGCCATTTCGAAAAAACCATCAAATATGTCGGACGTTCAATCACTTTTGGCCGCGTTGTTCACATGCAGGTTCGCGACGATTGCATTGATCCGGAAACATTGTACGTCAACAGCGACGTATATCAGCCTATCGCCCGACTTCATTCGGATAACTATATTGTTTCCAACGATCAATTTGAAATATATAAGCCAACCCTGGAAGAATTTCGAGCTCAGCAAGCATCTGGATCAGCACGGGATAATGAATGAGAATTGGGATCCCACAGGACGGTCGACACATCATATATCACAGATTGATAAGATGCGCTGATTTGGCGGCAGTTGTTGGAAAAGCAGCATTCTCCAATTTCGAGAATCACTTGAACGTGATGCTGCGTGACGGAGATGCTGGAGCGGGACCGGACGCTACATTTAAAATTAATACAAGGTGTGGTGAAAAAGAAAATGACTATAATGTGAACAATTACCACATAAATGGTTGACAATTTTTCCGTACTTTTTTATTGTATAAGTGCATTCAATTCAGAAACAGATGCATTTAAGTAAATAAAACAATCTAAGAGAGGAGAAAAGACCATGTCGTACCCAAAAGGATTCCTTGAAAGTAGGGCTGTCGTTAAGCCCGGTATTTATACCCTGATTCCGCCGGAGGGCAGAGTCATCAACTCCATCCCCGGTTTTTCAGGATGCCACCTGACAATTATTGCCTCACCGAAACATGGTGCGAGTTTCGTCCAGTATGTCGGAGCAGTTGAAGCCGGTGGAAAGACAACGACACCATTCGTTGATGAGCCCGGCGTCGAGTCCTTTATTTTTGTCATGGATGGTGAAGGCGAACTCCAGATTTCTGTCGGTGAGCAAAGCG
The DNA here is from genome assembly GCA_964196355.1 of uncultured Myxococcota bacterium. Classification (GTDB taxonomy): domain Bacteria; phylum Desulfobacterota; class Desulfobulbia; order Desulfobulbales; family Desulfocapsaceae; genus Desulfomarina. The sequence continues at coordinate 45,003 of CAXMTO010000233.1, read as the reverse complement.
AAAAGCTGAGAGCCGGTGGCTTCGCATTTGCCCCGCCCGACGAAGGGATCGAGTTTGAAAACACATCTTCTGAGCCGGTTCGTATCCTTTTATATAAGCAGCGCTTCGTCCCCCTTGGTGACAAAAAGCCATGGATCGTTTTTGGCGATATCAATAAAATTGAAGAAAACATCTACGACGATATGGAGAATGTTTTCCTTCGCGACCTACTGCCAAACGACCTGGCTTTTGATATGAACATGCATACGCTGAAGTTTATGCCGGACGGTTGTCATCCATTCATTGAAACCCATGTCCAGGAACATGGTGCCTATGTACTTGGCGGGCAGGGCATGTATCTGCTGGGCGAAGACTGGCTGCAGTTGAAAAAGGAAGATTTTATCTGGTTTGGCCCGTTCACGCAGCAGGGAACCTACACCACCGGCCGTGAACCGTTTTGGTATATATACAGCAAGGATATGAATCGGGACGCAGAGATTTAATCATCCATCACACCTTTTATTTAATTTCGCTCAGGAGAAAAAAATATGGCTTTGACAAAAGATTTTGGTCCCATGGACATCTTCAAACAGGTTGAACAGACAGGCATTAAAGGCCGCCACTTTACTTTTATCGACGATCTGTCGCCAGATGAGCTTGAAAACGTTTTTAAAACTGCGATGATGATGGAGCCTTTCTGGCGCAGCCGCATTCCGCTGCTTGAAGGAAAGGTACTTTGTACCCAGTTCTTCCAGCCCAGTACCCGTACCCGGTTCAGTATGGAAACCGCAATGTACAGACTTGGAGGCAACGTCATTACTGAATCAAACCCGCTGGTCAGCTCTTCGGCAGCCAAGGGCGAGTCCCTGTATGATTCACTCCGGGTCACCTCCCAGTATGCCGACGTTATCGTTCTACGCCACCCAGACGAGGCGATTGTCGACGTCATTGAAGAGCTGGGTGATGATTCTTCACCTATTATCAGCGGTGGGTATGGCAATGTCACTCATCCAACGCAGGGGTTGCTCGACATGTACGCGGCCTATCGGGCATTAGGCGGTGATTTTACGAAAATGACTGTCATGATCGCGACCCCGGATCTGTCCCGTGCCCGCTCCGGACAGTCCTTCGGTCTCGGATTGGCCCGTATGGGTGCCAAAGTGATTTATTCCGGAACCACTGGGTTGGAAACACCCCAGGTCATACGTGAAAAACTGACCGCCATGAACGCTAACTTCACAGAGGTTAACGATCTGACAATCAGCCAGCAGGAAGCAATGATAGCCGATGAGGGTGTAGATTTCGTTTATTTGCCTGGCTGCTCGGTCAAAAAAGGTGATCCCGGGCGGGATGATTTCTTAAAGAAGATGGCCGAGTTCTACTTCACCGCCGAGGGTCTGCAGAAAATTGAGAAGAAAACCGGCAAAACCGTTGGTATTTCACATTCTCTGCCCCGTAACGCCGGGGAGTTTGATTTTGCCATCGATAAGACCGCTCACCAGCTGTACTTCAAGGCAATCGGATTTTCGATACCACTCAGGATGTCACTGCTGGCCAATATCTGCGGCATCTAAGAGAGTTATAGGAACCGCTACTAAATGTTCGTGATCTTTATTAATGCGAGCAAACCGTGCTTTTTTGATTCCCGGCTATGGCCGTGGGATCGAAAGGCGCGGGTGATTTAAATTTATTAGGATTATGCTCAATAAGGAGTTCTTACCATGGCTGAAATTAGAGAGATCCCCAGGCGTATTATCATAGCCATCGGTGGCAATGCAATTCACCCTTCAGGTATTAAAGGCACCTCGGAAGAGCAGGTCGCGATAGCTGGGGATACCGCCCGCACCCTGCTGCCTTTGCTTGAACTTGACAATGAATTAATTATTACCCATGGAAACGGCCCCGGGGTTGGCAAAGTGCTGATGCGCCAGGCGCTTGGTCGCGAATCGGTGGCTCCCATGTCGCTTGATATCTGTGTTGCCAACACCCAGGGTGTAACGGCGTATCTTCTCGGCCAGGCATTTGAGAATGCGCTTCGTGAAGCTGGAAACCAGCGGCACGTGGTTGGTCTGGTGACCCAGGTCGAGGTTGATCCAGATGATCCCGGATTTTCCAATCCAACGAAACCAATCGGCTATTTCTACTCGGAGGAAGAAGCTGAAAAGCTCGGCGAGCAGTTAGGCTGGACAATGCGTGAGGATGCCGGTCGCGGCTGGCGCATGGTTGTTGCCTCACCGGTGCCGCAGCATGTTTGTGATATTTCACTCGTCGAGGTCCTTGCGAGTCGAGGTACTGTTGTTATTGCCGGCGGTGGCGGCGGGGTTCCAGTGGTACGGGATAAGCGTGGCGTACGCCGCGGTGTCGAGGCTGTCATAGACAAGGATTTGACCACTGCTCATATGGCTAACGTGCTTGGCGTCGAGGAAATTGTCATCTTGACAGCCGTTTCACGTGTGGCGATTAATTTTGGCAAACCCGACCAGCGCGAGCTTGAGACAGTGACTGTTTCAGAGATTCGTAAATACATGGATGCAGGTCATTTTCCTGCCGGCAGCATGGGGCCAAAAGTTGAAGCTGCTATCCGTTTTATAGAAGGTGGCGGCAAACGTGCAATAATCGGTCACCTCAATGAGGCCCTTCCTGCATTACGCGGAGAAACCGGAACTCATATCGTTCCGGACGTATAAACAATGGCTGGATTTTATCGGAAATTCTGGTTAGTTACTCCTTAACAAGAAGGGCAAGATGGAACGTGAAATAACAGTAAGACCTTTGACTCGCCAGGATTTTGAACCATTCGGCGATATTATAGAGGCAGATAACGGGAGTGAGGCCGTAACAATTAATGACGGTTATGCGACCCGCTATCACGATCTTGGCAGGGTTGATGTCAGTGAGGAGGAGGGTCGACCACTGATCAATATCTTTCGCGGTCGACCAAGACCGCTGCCTTTGACGATCCACATGATGGAGAGACATCCTCTGGCAAGCCAGGCATTCATGCCGCTACACAATAAACAATTTGTCGTGGTGGTGGCACCGCCAGGCGATATACTGGCCCCAAGTAACTTGTCTGCTTTTATTACCAATGGAAGGCAGGGTGTGAACTATGCACGCGGTGTCTGGCATTTCCCTCTATTAGTGCTGGGTGAGGAGCAGGATTTTATGATCATTGATCGGGGCGGTGATGGAAATAATTGTGAGGAGAACTATTTCGATAAAGACGACATCTGCATCTTAAAACTGTAGGAAGATCAAATCTTCAGCCATCCATCGAAGGATTTAAGACTGCTGGCCGTGGTTCTGATTCCTCCCGAACAGACTGAAACCTCCTTCCCCCTCTATTGTTATCAATGCACGGATTTTGCAGTGATGAATCATCAGGAGATTGTTGCGCATATTTTTGTAGCTAACTATGGTGCATCGGGTTAAACCTGTAGCCAGATCTTACTCGAACTTGGGTAAATCTATTTCAAGCAATCTTGAAATGCCTATTTTCGTTACTGTTATACATGATGAATTCGTAAAGAGTCTCCTGTTCCGTCATTTTCGCCCAGGTGGGAGATAAGCGAAGACTTCGATCCGGAAGGTACTGAAATGGCTAGATCCCCGCCTGCGCGAGAATGACAAAAAACTACATAGTCGGGTATTATTTGTTTCCCGGGCTGGAGCGAAAAAGAAACTGAGATTCGAAATATGAACGTTTTGATAGTACATCTCAAAACAGTTTAAATGTTAACAATTAATTACTAGATTTTCAAACAAATGAAAGATAAAGCTCATACGGAAATTGAAAGAGTCTCGAATGCAATTTTCCAGGCAATCTTTGAACGGCGGTTAGAACCGAATACTCGCCTCGTAGAGGGCCAGTTGGCAAAGGCTTTATCAACGAGTCGTGCTAATGCTCGCCAGGCCTTATTACTGCTGGCGCAAAGAAAACTCGTTAAAATTGTTATGAACAAGGGAGCCGTCGTCGCTGAGCCATCTGAGACTGAGGCTGTAGAGGTTTTTGCTGCCCGCCGATGTATTGAGCGTGAAATTGTATATCTGGTATGCGAACAGTGCCGACCTGATGACCTTCAGGTTCTCCAGATTCATCTAGAGAAAGAACAACAGGCACGACAGAACCAAAATCATTTTGAACTGATCCGCGCTACCGGTAAGTTTCATTTACTGCTCGCAGAAATCGCGGGCAATCAGGTGCTGCTCGACTTCCTCCAGCAATTAATTGCCCGTAGCTCCCTGATCCTCGAAAAGTTTGAAACGCATGATAATCAAACCTGCCAGGAAGGAGATCACACCGAAATTGTGCAGCTTATCGCCGAAGGAAAGAAAGGGGAAGTTCAGGATCTCATGGATCAGCACCTGCGTACGATTGAGCAAGTACTCAATTTCAAAAGAAAAGTCAAGCCTACAGATTTGAGTGAGGTATTCGCTCCCTTCCTCAATTCTCAAGAGGCAATGTAAAGACTACCCTGAATTTTACCAGTGCCTTGAGTGAGCGAATTCGCTCTTCTGTCGAGTACAGATTGATCTGATGAAAACTGTCTTTTCCTTCATCCCTTCTAAAACAATCCAGTGTCGTGCCAAGCCTCAAATGTTGTACTCCTGTCATTTCCGTGCAGACGGAAATCCAGGAGACATGAGCTAGCCACTGGATTGAAGTCTACGCTTATCTCCCATCTGTGTGGGAATGACGGTTAAGTTAAACGTAAGTTTATACGTGACGTGACGTAGCACTGGTACTTCTGCTTCTGCCATCCAAATATATGTGCGCCACATTTAGCACCCTTTTTTGAAGGGTAGTGCCACCAGCCTGGTAAAGCACCAAAGGCTTGTTAATTGTTCTTTCTTCTTACATTGCTATTTTCATTTATAAAAATAACTGCTGTCCAAAACAGGACAGAACAAAAAAAAATTGAATGTTGATTTTACTGGGCAAGGTGCTTGAAATGACAACAATTGATTCCGCCAGTGCGCTGGGATTAGACGATATCCTTGGTTCGCTTGAGGTTGTAAAGAAGGCTGATATTGTACTCGTCGATATGAAAAAACCGCATCTCTACCCACCGAATATGCCAGTGACACGGCTTGCCCATTTTGCCAACGCCGCTGATGTTGATACAGTTATCGTCGATGGCTCGGTGCTGCTCAGCCAGCGCAAAGCCATGGTTGTTGACGAAGAAGAGATTCTCAAATCATCCGGTAAATAAATTCCGGATGATTTCAGCACATCGTTCAAGAGCAGGCTTTCCAGCTGTGAGAAATCCGGGCTATCATCATTGTTTCTAATGTTATATAGTATGACTTCGGTTTTTTTGACTCTTACGAATAAAACATGGACTTATGGAAATAGACAAGCGCGGTGAACAAGCGGCAGACTCTGCAAGTCTCGAAAGTCCGCAAAAAAACAACACTGCACCTGCAGGCGAATTCGATACGCTGGTACGCCAGAACCAATTGCTTCAAGAGGAGGTGGCGAGGCTTAAACACCATTTAAGAGACACTGATGAAGGTGGAAGTCAATATCAGACTTTGCAATTGGCGGAGTTGATCATTGAAAACAGCCCGGCCATCCTTTTTCGTCGATTAGCCGCCGAGGATCCGAAGCAGCGTAAAATGGTATATGTGTCTCCAAATATTTCACGGTTTGGATACCGGGCAGATGATTTTATGCGTGGCAAAATCATGTTTAGGGATATCGTATATCCTGGAGATTCTGAAAGGACCTTAAGGGAAATACAAGGTTTTGTGAAACAGAATATTGAGACATATTCGCAGGTTTATCGTATTGTTACTCGCGAAGGAAAAGTTCGCTGGATTGAAGACCGTACGTCTGTCGTTGAGGACACTGTCACCGGCGATCGATACCACCAGGGGATTGTGATTGATATTCATAGACGAAAAGAAGCCGAAGAAAGATTACGCAAAAGTGAAGAGAAGTATCGACGAATTGTTGAAACTGCAGGGGAGGGCTTTTTGCTTATGGACGAGGCCCTGAATATTGTTGATCTCAACTCGGCGTATGCCAGTATGGTCGGCTATTCACGCTCAGAACTTATTGGTCGCAAACCTTTCGATCTTGAGCCAGACGATTTTGTACAGAGCGGGGTCCAATATCTGGGAGAAACTCCAGATCAGGAATACAGTGAGTTCGAATATGAAATTGAATCAAAAGACAAGGGAACTGTCCCGGTTTTAATACACGCAAACACCTTAAGATCCGATTCAGATAAAATAATCGGCACTATGGCATTTGTGACAGATATGACGGCCTCAAAGAAGGCTCTTTCTCTTGCTGGAGAAGTTCAGCGAAGCCTCTTGCCCAGCCAACCACCACGTGTCAAAGGACTTGATGTCGCAGGAAGAAATGTGCAGTGCGATGAGGTCGGAGGCGATTATTTTGACTATTTGTTTGATGCTGACTCTGATGAAAGCTTACTGTCTGTAGTAGTCGGTGACATTACCGGTCATGGAGTTGATTCAGCTCTACTCATGTCGAGCGCCCGGGCATTTTTACGGATGCGGGCCTCGCAACCCGGTACCATGACAGATATTATAACTGCCATGAATCACCATATGACAGAGGATGTCTACGACACCGGTAGATTCATGACTCTTTTTTACCTGACAATTGACAGCTCCAAAAAATGTATTGAATGGATTCGTGCCGGTCATGATCCTGCATTAATCTACAATCCCGATCTGGATACATTTGAGGACCTTAAAGGGCCGGGCCTGGCTTTAGGTGTCGATCAGGACTACATATTCCAGGCGCAGGGCAAAAAAAGGCTGAGAGCGGGGCAGGTGATAGTTGTTGGGACTGATGGTTTATGGGAAGGGTGCAACAAGTATGGCGAATTTTTTGGGAAAGAGCGACTGAAGGACATTATCCGAAAAAAATCGAAAAATGGGGCTGAAAATATTCTAAATAATGTTCTACACGCTCACACGGATTTCACTAAAGGCATGAAAACTGAAGATGACATAACACTTGTTGTGATCAAGATCAATTGACGATTCCTGATTTGAGCATTTCGGTGAAGGTTTCAGCCACAACAGGTTTACTGAATCGGAATCCTTGATAAACTGTACACCCTCTTGTGTTCAGATAGTGGAGTTCCTGCTCGGTTTCCACCCCCTCTGCAATGACCTCCAGCCCCAGGTTGTGGGCCATCAAAATTATGGTGTCAATCAGTACAACATCCTGATTGCCATCTTTGATGTCATTAACAAAAGAACGATCAATCTTGAGAGTATTAAGAGGCAGGTTCTTTAAGTATCTCAATGATGAGTATCCAGTCCCAAAATCATCTATAGAAAACTTAATCCCAATTTGTCTCAGCTTTACTATCTTGTCAACGATGTCTTCATTTGTGGAAACAAGGCTGCTTTCAGTGAGTTCAATTCCAAGATGGTTGGGGTTGACTCCCGTTTCTTCAATAACGCTGACTGCCCTGTCAACGTAGCCTGGCGTCGCAATTTCTTTACCACTGATATTGATGGATATGGTTTGTGAACCTCCAAGTTGTCCTGCATCTGTCCATTTTTTAATACTCTGGCAGGCCTCTCGCAATACCCATTGACCTATGTCCGGCATGAGCCCTGTTTCCTCCGCTATATCTATGAAGGTCTCATTGGGGATTACGCCTCTTTCTGGATGATGCCAGCGCAGCAGGGCCTCGGCGCCGATAAGTTCCCGGGACATATTTACCTGGGGCTGGTAGTAAAGGCTGAATTGGTTGCAATCCAGGGCTTTTCTGAGCTCAGTGTTCAGGTGCAGCCGTTCGTCGGCTGCCTCCTGCATGTGGGGGAGAAAAAAGCGGATGGTATTGCGGCCTGCAGCTTTTGCACGGTACATTGCTGAATCAGCCTGTTTGAGAACATCATCGACCCCTTTGTTCGGTGTCGGGAAAATAGACACCCCAATACTGGGGGTGATGTGCAGGTCATGGCCTGCAATCTGACAGGGTGAAGAAAGACTGAGGCTCAGTTGTTCGGCGACCCCCCTCAATTTGTAGGCTGCAAGCCCGATCGTAATATCCAGTTCTGTGATAATGATGATAAATTCATCCCCACCCATTCGGGCAGCGGTATCTTCTTCTCTGATACATTCTGTAATGCGTTTTGCCACAACTTTCAGCAGTTCATCGCCCACTGAATGTCCCAGCGAATCATTGATCGTCTTAAAATTATCCAGATCAATAAACAGTAAAGCGCCGTAGTGGCCATGCCTCCTGGCACGCGCCATTTCGGTGCTCAGGTGGTCGAGAAGCAGACGTCGATTTGGAAGCCCGGTCAAAGGATCGTAAGAGGCCTGGTATTGAATTAATTGCTCTGACTGTTTTTTCTCTGAGAAATCTTCAACAACACCAACCCCTCCGACAATCTTTTCCTCCGAAGATTTTATCGCTTTAAAAAATGCACGGACAGGTGTGGTAGTATTACTGGTAACCGAGGCGTAATCGCCTTCATAATAGCCCTCACCATCTGCAAGCGAATCATTTATGGCGCTGAGTATTTTCTGATCTTTCAGCGTGACAAGCATCTGCATGCCGATGAGTAAATCCCGTGAGGAACCAAGGAGATTGATAAAGGCCTCATTGCAATCGACAATCGTCCCTGTGGCATCATAGTGAAGTATTCCCAATGGGGCATTTGAGAAGATATGTCGGTACCGCTCTTCACTGACTTCAAGAATTTTTTCCCGGCCGACACTTTCTATATGCAACAGGATATTTTCACTGATGTTTTCATTAATTTTAATTGCACCAATAAGAATGACACCCCAAAAAATAAGTAATAACGAACCATTGAACACCGCCTCCGCATCACCAAGAGTCAACAATTTCACAATTAACGGAATAAGCAGTAATGACAAAAAACCACCCACGACCGGTAAACTCGGACAGAGGGAAGAGATGCCGCCGGCAGCCATTCCCAGTATGATAATGAAAAATACCGTTTGATGAGGAAGACTATTCTCGGGAAACAAGAAAAACGAGGCCGCTCCCCATACTGCAGCTACCGCATAGGTGCAGATCAGGAAGCGTCTGTGCCAGTGCTCCTCATCTCTCTGTTCAGTTTTTCCGTTATTGAACAGGTAGACAGAGAATAGCCTGAAAAGAGTAATGACAAAAAATATAATGAACCAGGCAACAAGAACAGTCTGATCAATGATTGACTGGAGCGACCAGCACAACATAGCGCCGGCAACTATGGAAACACTTATCGGTATTACTGAGTTGGCGTACAGCAGACGTGTCTGTTCTATAAATATTTTTTTTGATGTATTTTTCAAAATTCTCTATACGTTGCCGGAAGATGAAAGCAAGATTAAGATAATACCAAGAGGATATGTTATTTTTATAGAAATGTAAAATTTTGAGCGGATATTTTTTACTCTTTTAGTACCTTACTCCAGAAACCCTGTCATAAAAAACAAGAAACTGAGTAATGTGTTTTGAAATTATGTGGTTACATATACCACCAAGGTACTTATACCCATCAAGCTGGTACTGAAAAGAGTGCAGGAATTTTCACCGTTAACCGGTATTAGTACATTATTCCAGAACTTCTGTAATAAAAAACAAGAAACCGAGGAATGTCTTTTGAAATTATGTTGTTAGATATATCACCAAGGTACTTATACCCCCTTGTGGGGTGTTAAAAGAATCAGAATATCAAAAAGAAAGAGGCACTATTCCAGCTATTACCTCAGTTAGAGAAAGCTTCTTTGAGGTCAGAGCCCTGATCGTGATTGTCTAGCAACCAGTTGAACCACCCGGTCATTGCATCATTGGTCACAGGTAGCCCAAGGTCTTGCCATTGAGCTTTCATGTTGGGCAACGAATTATGAATTACTGCCAAGATATCATTATCCTCAAGTGATTCCTGATTACAGCAATAAAATGATAACAGATCTGCAAGTTGGATAACATGGGCAAGCTCTTTCTCACTGGCTGCCGCACCGGGATTATGGTGATTTGAAACAGCGGCGATCAAGTTTTCCGGAAATAACCATTTGCTCAACAGTTGACCACCTACCAGGTCGTGGGTGAAGGAGAACATTCCAAGCTCGTCATGCAGTATTTCTTCATTACTGAATCTGGTCATCCAGTCTTCAGCTGCATAGTCGTCACTAAAAGTTTCCAGCATGATCAGTTTTCCAATGTCGTGGATAAGCCCTCCCATAAATGCAATGTCGGGGGCAATATGGAGATCCCTGGCAATTACCCTGGCGGCCATTCCACAAACGAAAGAGTGTGTCCAGATCTTATCAACAAAGGGTTTGTGCTTTTTGTCCAGTTTGCTGAACGAGTTGATGAGTGCTTTGGTCATAGCTATTCTCTGGACTTCATTGAAGCCGAGGATTGCAACAGCCATTTTTATTGAATCAACCTTTTGAGGACGGCCGAACAGGACTGAGTTAGCGATCTTGAGGACAGTCAGACACAAGGACTGATCAGGAAGGATCGCTTTCATAACGTCCTCTGCCGAACTCTCAGGGTCGTTGGTGACATTAATTAATCTCGTCACGGTTACAGGTAGAACCGGAAATGAGTCGATATGTTGTTTGATCAGTTCATGTCTTGTTGTTGTCATATATCAGTACACAATAGAGGTCCCTGGCAATAATGTGCATCACTGGAGACGTTTACAAAAGAAAAGCTGGAATCAAATTGTAAGGGCAATACTCTAAGAGACTGGAGAAATTATTGCAACAATTATGATAGAGTATGGATGGGGTCAGGTCTTGATAAATCACAAATTTGATGCTACACTCTTCCTATTATGGCCAGACCGTTACGCATAGAATACCCGGGAGCAGTATATCATCTCACTGCCAGAGGGAACAGGCAGGAAACGATTTTTCTCAACGATGAGGATCGTTTCGGTTTTCTTGACATACTTGGTAAAACTGTTTCTCGATACAACTGGCTTTGTCACGCCTATTGCCTGATGGACAACCATTACCATTTGCTTATTGAAACCGTTGATGCCAACCTTTCAAGTGGAATGCGTCAGTTGAACGGCATGTATACCCAGTTTTCCAATAGGAGCCATAAAAAAGCCGGCCACGTTTTTCAGGGGCGGTTTAAATCAATTCTTGTTGAACGCGATTCTTATTTACTGGAACTCTGCCGGTATATCGTCTGCAATCCCGTTAAAGCCGGAATGTGCTCGAAACCGGGAAATTGGAGATGGAGCAGCTATAAACCAACGGCATCGGGCAGGAATGTTCCGGATTATCTATCAGTAGACTGGATACTTTCCCAGTTTTCAGAGAACAGGAAGAATGCTCAGAAACTTTACCGTGAATTTGTAACAGCAGGTCTGACAAAGAAATCTTCACCATGGGAGGAAGTCGTTGGCCAGGTTATGCTTGGTGGTGAGGAATTTATCGAAAAGGTTCAAACGTATCTGGCAGGGACTACAACAAATCCTGAAATACCACGTTCACAAAGAGTCGCCGGCCGACCGACATTGGAGGAAATGTTCGTCGATGAGAATGTAAAAAACAAAATAAAACGCAATGAAGAGATATGTCGGGCTCACCTTACCTTCGGGTATTCTCTGAAAGAAATTGCCGATTATGTCGGGATTCATTACACGACGGTGAGCAGGGTTGTTTCCCGTGGGCCTAAAATGTGATTTAGCAAGACCTGACCCCCCACCAATGATGACCCCCACCAAGAAGAAATATGAAAAAAAAACTGCGTTTCATTATTCCCCTATTTGTAGCAGTTATTGCGGGGATTTTTGCTTACCGATATTTAACTAAGACGGATGATGACGCATTCCTGAGGTTTTCCGGTAATATCGAGGTCACCGAAACCCGGATGAGTTTTCAAATTCCAGGGCGGTTGACAGAGCGGTTGGTGGAGGAAGGAGAATTTGTCCGTGCCGGGCAGATAATCGCAAGGCTTGACAAGAGTGATCAGATCATAGCTCTGGCCCAGGCCGGGGCGAACCAGGAATACGCCGAAGCCGTTCTGGCTGAGTTCATCGCAGGTAGCCGTCAGGAGGATATCGACCGTACAGCGGCCAGGGTCATGCAGGCTCGCCAGACCCTCATCGAATTACAAAATGGCAGTCGTAGTCAGGAGATCGAAAGTGCCAGGGCGGAACGGGACAGTGCCAGAGCTGCCAGGGAATCTGATATTATCAGGCTGAAACAGGCAAAAATTGATTTTGATCGCTATGTAACACTTTATAAAGAAGGCAGTGTCAGCAAGAATGTCTTTGAAATTTATCAGGCGCAGTACGATACGGCGAGAAGCAGGGTCAAAGAAGCCGAAGCACGGGCTAGAATGACTTCCGAACAACTCGGGATGCTTGAAGCCGGTACGCGGATCGAACAGATTCGGAGAGCGGATGGTGCATTGAAACAGACTGAAGCCGAGTACGCTCTGGTCAAGGCAGGGCCACGCAAAGAGTCCATTGACCAGGCGAAAGCTAAGGTCAGGATCGCAACAGAGACCGTCAACCAGGCAAAGCAGCAGCTGAACTACACCGAACTCATTGCCCCTGTGGACGCGGTTGTCCTCAGCACCGCCGCAGAGGTTGGGGAATATCTCAACCCCGCTTCCCCGGTCCTGACTCTGGGGCAGGTGGAAAAACCATGGCTGCGCGCCTACATCAATGAGAAGGCTCTGGGCCGGATTAAGCTCAATACAGAAGTAACAGTAACAACCGACTCCTATCCGGAAAAGAGCTATACCGGTAGGGTAAGTTATATCAGCAGCCAGGCAGAATTTACTCCAAAGACGGTGCAAACCTTTGAGGAGAGGGTTAAGTTGGTGTTCCGGATCAAGGTACTGCTCGCCAACCAGGACAGTGAACTCAGACCTGGAATGCCCGCCGATGGGGTCATAGACCTCTCAGTTCATTGAGCGGGAAAGATTCTTTTGCCTGCGAGATCACCTATGTCGCAACAGCAGCCGCAAGACGATATCATTCCGGCCATTATTGCAGACCGTCTGACAAAAAAATTCAGTCAGCTTACTGCAGTCAAAAGTCTCAGTTTCAAGGTTTTTCCCGGCGAGATTTTTGGTCTGGTGGGGCCGGATGGAGCAGGTAAATCCACCAGCCTGCGGATGCTCGCAACTATTATGACTTCAGACTCCGGCTCCGCCTCGATTGCCGGGTTTGACGTTTGTATAGATGCGGCTTTGGTCAAGGAGCATCTTGCCTATATGAGTCAGAAATTTGGTTTGTATCAGGACCTCACCGTCGGAGAAAACGTCAATTTCTATGCTGACCTCTACGGTATGAGCCGTAAAGGACGGCAAGGCCGTATCAAAGAACTGCTCGATTTCAGCAACATGCAGCCCTTCCTTCGTCGCCGGGCAGGTGAGCTCTCCGGTGGCATGAAACAAAAGCTCCAGCTTGTCTGTGCTCTCATCCATACCCCCAGAGTCCTTCTCCTCGATGAGCCGACCAACGGTGTCGACCCGGTGAGTCGCAGGGATTTCTGGCGCATTCTCCACCGGCTGCGCGAAGAACAGGTAGCCATTCTCATTTCAACGGCCTATCTCGATGAGGCGGAGCGCTGCGACCGGGTCGGTCTGCTTGACAACGGCAATCTTCTGGCTACTGGTACCCCGGGAGAAATCAAGAAACTGATGGACAGCCCTATGCTCTCGATACGAAGTGCTGCTGCCAGGGAGGTTGTCAGTCTGCTGCGACTCCAGTCTTTTACCAAAAGCGCAAATCTTTTTGGTGCTGCGGTGCATCTGGTCTGCAAGACTATAGCTCATCCTGAGGTGCAGGTAAGACGACTCCTCGATCAGGCTGGAGTCGAATATGAGCAGGTTCGTGAGACCCGGCCCTCTTTAGAGGATGTCTTTGTCAGCCTGCTGGGAAAAACTGGCCAGATACAGACCGAACCGGTTCAGCCGCAGACAGTTATCAGCGATGCTGGAAAAAAAGATACAGGGCCAGCTGTACAGGTTGAACACCTGACTCGCCGCTTTGGTAGCTTTATCGCTGTTGATGATCTTAGCTTTCAGGTAAAAAAAGGAGAGATTTTTGGTTTTCTCGGCCCGAATGGCGCCGGTAAGAGTACCACCATTCGTATGCTCTGCGGCCTGCTCAGCCCCACCTCCGGTACCGGGGCGGTAGGCGGCTATGATATCGGGCTGGAAGCTGAGCAGATCAAACTGCACATCGGCTACATGAGCCAGAAGTTTTCACTCTATGAGGACCTCAGCGTGGCCGAGAATATCTCTTTTTACGGAGGCATTTATGGGCTTACCGGGAACCGCCTGGAAAAACGTATGGACTGGGCTCTCGAAATGGCTGGACTGGAGGAGCATAAGGCCAGTCTTACTGCTGTCCTGAGCGGCGGCTGGAAACAGCGTTTAGCACTGGCCTGTGCCATCCTCCACGAACCGCCGATCATCTTCCTCGACGAACCAACCAGTGGGGTAGATCCTCTAAGCCGGAGACGGTTCTGGGATCTTATCTATCATATGGTGGATCAGGGGGTCACTGTTTTTGTCACCACCCACTATATGGAGGAGGCTGAATACTGCGATCGTATCGCCCTCATTTATGATGGAAAAATGATCGCTTCAGGCTCTCCCATCGAGCTGAAAACGCTCTTTATGCACGACAAGATTATCGATCTGCGCTGTCCCCAACCCCAGTCTCTGATTGCGCCGCTGCAGGCTCTGCCCCAGATCCGGGATGCTTCGCTCTTTGGTTCCGGCCTGCACCTTGTCACTTCGGATGTCACAGCAGCCATGGAGTCTGTGAACCGTTTACTCGCCGGGCGCCACATTGAGGCTAGTGGCGTAAGCATGGAGACCATCCTTCCCAGTATGGAGGATGTTTTCATCTCTCTTATTGAGGAAGAGGATCGGCGTAACATTCAGGAGAAAAAAGAGGGGCAGGGAACATGAATCCTCGACGCCTCATGGCCGTTGCCCGCAAGGAGAGCCTGCATTTAATCAGGGACTGGCGGAGTCTGGCCCTGGCCCTGGCAATTCCCCTCATCCTTATCCTGCTCTACGGTTACGCCCTGACCCTGGACCTGCGTAATGTCCCTACCGTGGTCTGGGACCAGTCCCGCACGCCGGAGAGTCGGGAGCTGCTGAGCATTTTTCACAACTCTCCCTACTTCACGGTTAAAGGCTATTGCGACAACTATCAAGGTGTACAGCGTGCGCTTGACCGGGGTTTGGCTATGGTTGCAGTGGTTATCCCCGGTGACTTTGCTGCCAAGGTTCAGGCAGCTGAACCTGTTAAAATCCAGATCCTCGGTGACGGCAGTGACGCCAACACTTCACGATTGGCGATGAACTATGCTGCAACCATCGGGGCGATTTATGCTCGGACTGTCACCTCTGAGCAGATGCTCTTAAAGGGTAGAGGGGAGCTGAAGCAGCCTGTCGAACTGATCCAGCGCTCCTGGTACAATCCTGGTTTGCGGAGCCAGAATGTGCTTATCCCGGGGATCATTGCCCTGGTCATGATTGTCGTCGCCGCTTTGCTTACGAGTACGACAATTGCCAAAGAATGGGAGACTGGGACCATGGAACAATTGATCAGCACTCCGCTGCGTGGTCCCGAACTGATTTTTGGCAAAGTACTACCCTATTTTTGCATTGGGATGATAGATGTGGCAGTGGCGGTGCTGATGGGTAAGTGGATCTTTGCAGTGCCGATTGTCGGCAACGCCGCATTGCTTTTTGCCATGTCTGCCCTCTTTCTCACCGGTGCCCTGTTTTTCGGGCTGACCCTCAGTATCAAACTCAAATCTCAGGTCCTCGCCAATCAGCTTGCGATAATTGCGGGCTTCCTCCCCACCCTGCTTCTGAGTGGTTTCGTCTTTGCTATTGAGAATATGCCGCTGCCTCTGCAATTCCTCACCTATATCGTCCCGGCCCGTTATTTCATTGCCATTCTGCGCGGCATCTATCTTAAGGGAATAGGGCTTGAGATACTGTGGATCAACGCCTTGTTTCTTGCGGTCTACGGCTTCATTATGATGGTTGCGGCCAACCGCAAATTTTCCTTTAAACTGGAGTAAGGGATGCTGCAACGTCTTTACCGCATGCTTATCAAGGAATTTTTGCAGATGCTGCGCGACCCGCGTATGCGGGTAGTCATCTTTGGTGTCCCGGTAATTCAGATGACGATCATGGCCTTTGCTCTGACCACTGATGTTACAGATATACGCCTCGGTGTGCTCGATATGGATAAAACTCCGGCCTCACGTGACTTAATCAGCGCTTTTACTGCCGGTAACTATTTCAGGATTACCGCCTCCCTGCAGTCACAGAATGAAATAGCCCCGCTCCTCGACCGCAGTGAGGTTCGGGCGGTGCTGCTGATTCCGGAGGGGTTCAACAAAGCCATCCTCACCGAACAGCCGGCCGGGATACAGCTTCTCACTGACGGTACAGACAGCAACAGCACCGCCATTGTGCTTGGTTATGCCGGATATATTATCAATGACTACAACGATCGCATGCTGAAAAAACGGCTGGACAGAAAAGGGCTAACCACTCCGGCGATCAAGATTACCACTGAAAGCCGGGCCTGGTACAATCCCAATCAGGAGAGCCATTTCTATTATGTGCCCTCGCTGATTGCCACCATGCTCTTCATCTTCAGCCTGCTGCTGACCAGCATCGGCATCGTCAGGGAAAAGGAGATAGGCACCATCGAACAGGTGATGGTTACACCGATCCGCAGCATTGAATTCATCCTCGGGAAGACTATTCCATACATGATCACCGGTTACATCTCGATGACCTTCATGCTCTGCATAGCCTTTCTCGTTTTTGGAGTACACGTGAGGGGCAGCGTCTTTCTTCTCTATGGCTTGACCGGGATTTATCTTGCAGGCAACATGGGGATTGCTCTGATCATCAGCGGCAGTGCTGCTACCCAGCAGCAGGCCCTCCTCACTTCCTTTCTGGTACTCATGCCCTCGGTTATGCTGAGCGGCTTCATGTTTCCGATCACCAATATGCCCGATCCCATTCGTATCGCCACTATCTTCAACCCGATGCGCTGGTACCTTGAGATACTTCGAGGTATTGTTATGAAAGATGTTGGAGTCACCGCCCTCTGGATGGCAATTCTTGCCCAGAGTACCCTGACTCTCAGTTTTTTGACCGTTGCAGTGAGCAGATTTAAAAAGACCCTCTCCTGAAAATATAGATTTGCTGCCAGAATGGCAGCTGCTAGCTGTAAGTGGTTTTTGTTTTACCTTGTTGAAATGATGGATTGGCGTATCTTTTTCCTGTCACACCCATTTCTTTGTCAGACCAAGTTTTTCCATCTCAGAGAGGTACTCTTCGGATCTGTCGAGATAAAATGACAGTGCTTTCGCAAAATTTCTACCGACCAGGCCGTCTACAAAAAACTGGCTAATCTCCCTGTGCCGATTGAGGACCAGCTGGGAGCGGTAGAAAATCAGCCATTCCTCTCGCGACATTTCCTGGAAAATACTCACCAACGCTTTTTCGGCCCGTGGCTGGTACATCCAGAAGTACATCAGATCGAGAGCATTGACTATAATCAGTCGTTCCTGTTCTCTTGCATCGTAATTCAGGGTTTCCATCACCATTTTAGGGGATTGCAGCATTTCAAGTACATCTTCTTCCGGAAAGTGCATATCCAGTCGGGAAAATACGGCGAACAGCTGGGAAATTTTGGTTCGGTATGCTGCGAGTCTGGCCCTGATGTTGGTCTGACGGTCGGCCAGTCCTTCAATGATGGCGGCTACACAGTCAGAGGCAAATTTGGAGATGATTGCCGCCCATTTCTGTAAGGCTCCTGATACATCGGGAACTCCGCCTGCCTGGAGAATGAGACCAATCGCTGAGTTGAGTGCGACAGCCAGCGGGATCGCCAGGATGGATCGGAAAAAGTTTCCGGCAGCAGCTGTTCTGGGTAAACCACGGAAGGTATTGTGTCCTGATATATATATACCATTTGCAAGACCCATCACCGAATAGAGGAGCACCGGATTGCTCGCTGTTGTGATGCCGAACGTCTGGTGGAGAAGCACGGTTTTGACCAGATAGTCGAGGAGTGGTACGGAAAATCCAGTGTAGAGCAGGGAATCAGAAATACGACTCCAGCTGATCAGGGAGTTCCACGGCAGCAGCGGGGACCGCCTCAGCCCTCCACCGCCGAGAACTGACTGAATAATATTCCGTGAACCGGTAATCCCGAACCAGATGAAGGCCCCAAGGTAGGCAAGGACCCACCAGTCCTTTGTCAGGCTGAAAGTGAGAAAGGCGGGAATAAAACCGAGGAGAACCTTTATCGTGTTTTTCAGGTTGGTATTCAGGTATTTCCAGGGATGACCGAGTTTTTCCTCTCCTTTTGAGACGGGGTGGCGTTCGCTGTTCTGGCGCATTCCGCCGAGGGTCGCAATATTCCCAGGCGTTTGTAAATGCAGGAAAAACCCGTCAGCACTCCAGTCGCGCCACTGTTGGGATGTTGAACTTTTAAAAGGCAGTATTTTTTTTAGAAGACCCTGTTTACCAGATATTCCCGGGTCACCATGACAGCGGTTATGGGTGTTTTGGGTCAACAGGGCACTGATCGGGATAAGGGAGCGCTTTCCTTTGGCAAACCCTTCACGAACGATTCTTCTTGCTCTGGGGGGAAGAGTGTCGAGGACTACCAGGCCCATTCCGTGATGATGCTCAGCCTGTCCTGTTGACCCTGAGCCGATGCGGGAACCGAGGGTCCGTTTCTTGTAAAAGTTGTGGAATTTTTCAAGATTGTAGAGAATGTCCAGCAGGCGCGATTTTTTTTCCTGCATCTGCCGGAATTCATCCTCAGATTTCTCATCCGCCTGTTTTTCTGGGGGCAGCAGATCAAAATGTTTTTTTAAACGAAGACGCTGCTCCTCATAGTCCCAGATGATGGCTCGGATTACTCTTTTGAGACTGATGACGTTGTCTTCATTGAGGGCTTTTTGTAGATTACTGATCAGGCTATAGTGTTGCTCTGGGCTTTTGAGATCTACAACCTCTCCACGGAAAGACACTCTTTCAAAGGCTGCACTGGAGGTTATTCCATGGGCAGCATCTTTGAGATTATACACCTCAATGTGGCTGATTATTCCTTCACAGGTATAGATCAGGTCCAGAGTATCCTGGGCAGACAGGTTACTGAGGTTAAGGACAAATTTTGAGCTTGAGTGGAGGGAAAGCAGTCTGCGAAGCTGCGTTTTGGGGCTCACCTGAAGCAGTTTGGGAAGGTCGGGGTGATCCTCCGGGAGAGCTGGATCATGTACCTCCGGATTACGTGATGGCAACAGGAACTGCTCAATAATAGCTTCGACATCCATGTTCTTGAGATGTTCGATACGCACATGCGGGGCGTTTTCTGTTTTTCTTTCAGACTCCAATGGATAATGGATGAGGTCCGGGGGTGTTTTGTCGATGTGAGAGACAATGGTATTATGGATAAACCTGGCCAGGTGGAGTACCGACGGCTGACCAGCGCCTACGAACCCGCGGAAATCATCGAACTGCAATGGGTCGAGGGCCAGGCCGAAGTCTTTGTTGAGGGTGTCACGATGCCGGCGATTAAAAACCTCAAAAACCTCGAAGACATATTTCTGCTGATATTGCGATACTTCGCGGCCTTCTTCCATCAATTTCACTACAGCCTCTTCCCTGAGAAAATTGAGGAAGGCCTGGTTGTCGCTAAACCCGTGGGGCTCCCAGGTGAAACGAATATACTTATCATTAAAAAGAGAAGACATTTCGATCCCGACCTGGACCTGGATGTCGAGGATAGCACTGGCCTCAATCAGCTCTTCAATGACCTTCGGGTTAACGTAGTTGTAGTACACCACCGTCAAGTACCGGATCCCTTTAATCCAGGCATCCATTACCAGATGAGTTGGTGACTTCCTTCCTTTGGTGTTGGCATCGTGAACATGGTCGTCAAAGGCGTATTGGTTCCACTCTTCCGGCATCTCAAGCAGGTGATATTTTGCCAGTTCGGCTCTTACTTTTCGGGGATTACCGGTGGAAACCATCCTGAAATCATGGGCCAGCTTGAGCTGACGGAGTTCGTTGCCGGAGCTGCGAAGCAGGTCTTTCATGATCTCCAGCAGGACCCTCGCAGTATTTTTCTGGAAGAAGGTGGAGGAAGAGAGGAAAACCTCATCACGGAGTGAACGCAAGGCCCTTATCCGATCGCTTGCCTTTCCTGTTTCGAAGGAATCGAGCAGGCTTGCAATGGCGTAAGCTATGCGTAATCCCCTGGGAGCCGCCATCTCCTTGATACCGTGAGGGTGCATATGCTCGACAAGGAGAGAGCCTAGGGTCGTGGATTGACTTCCTCTTTCTAAAACATCCCTGACTATGCGGAGAAGCTGGTAGTCATGCTTATCGAAAAATATTGAGGCAGGTCTGTTTTTCATCGGTGTAGCTGAAATGCGTAATGGGTTTCAAACTCTCTTTCAAGACACCTTGGAAGGGATTTTCTGAGGGTTAACGCCTGGTCTTTGTCTCGCGCATTTTCCCGTTTCTCGGGGTTGAAGCAATGGCTGTATCAAGAAAGAAGAGTACAATGAAATATCTGTAAAAACAAGGTTATCGATACTTTTTAACGGCGAAGGCGAAAAGGGTAGCCAGTCGCGCCACAACCTGCCGGAGGGAAAATCCCACTGTACCGGTCAAATGTTGTGGCACTGGAAGATGATGAATATACCTGGAAAAAACCGTGGGATGGTGAGGACGCAATATGTCCGGTTGTCGATTCGAAGTTTTATACTCAGGAGCTCTTTTCGTTTAACAGATAGAACTCTCCAGAGTAGTTAATTTTATATCGGACGGTTATGTGACAAAGTGAATGCTAGGAGTTGAATTTTTTTTCCCACTCATACTCTTTTCCCGTAACCTTGTCTTCCATTCTGCGGATTCTTTTTTCCAGATTAGAAAACTTTTTTCTCAGTCTCTGGGCCGCGTTTCTTGGTGAATGGACATAGCTGTCGTAGAATTCATGCTCTTCATCGCTTTTGATGGGACGTACCGGTTTCGGCTTCATGAAGAAGGCGGCAACCAGGTAGATGCCAATTACGGGCCAGAATCCGGTAAGGATAAAGGCAATAACCATTGCCATTCTTATCCAGAACACTGTGAAGTCAAAATGCTCTGCAATTCCCTGGCATACACCAAGGAAAACGCCATTTCTTGAGCGGTAGATGCCGCCATGCCTGCTGTAATATTTTTTCATGTTTGATGTCGATCCTTTTCCTGACTGTCCATCAGGATTGTCTCAAGGGATTCTATTCGTTGTTCCATCTTGCTGAGCCCCTGATAAATTTCCTGGATAATCATTGCTTCTTCTGTTCTGCTTTTACCTTCTGTGATGCGGCTGTCACGCGTTTTAATGATCAATAGTATGGTTCCGCAAATGAGTGCGGCTATCGCCAGAAGCGAGCCGAAGACCAATGCGACGATAATTATCGTACCCATCTCAGTTTTCTCCAATGGCCATAATTAAGGCCGGTTTGTAGAGCGCGCTACAGACGCTCATTTGAGATTACTACGTTACTTGGTTTGATCATCACTGTATTGAGCAGCCTTCATCTTTGCAAGCTCATTTTCAATCTCATCGTCTGTTGAGAGATCTTCAAAATGTTCTTCAAGATTGGGTTTCCTCTTTATATTGACCAGTTCCGCTTCAGCCTCCATCTGTTCAATTCGACTCTCAAGTTTATCAAAACGGACCATGGTGTCACTGCTATTACTTCGCCTGATATCTTCCTGGGCTCTTTTTTTACCGTTTGCCCGTTTATGTCTTTGCAGGAGAGTCCTCTTTTTCTCTTTTGCATTATTGAGTTTGTTTTCAAGTTCAATAATATCTTTTTTATACTGTTCAATGAGAATGCTGTGCTCGTTTGCCTCATTATCAAGGGATTCTGCTACCTGTGAATAACGTCTTTTTTCATTAAGCGCTTCTCTGGCAAGGTCGTCACGGTTTTTTCCAACAGCCAGCTCTGCCCGACGGGCCCAGAGGTGTTTTTTGTCAACAATCTCCTCGGCTTTACGTTGGATTTTTTTTCGGCCCGCAATTACTCCCGCGCAGGACGATTTAAGTTCAATCAGCGTATCTTCCATTTCATGAATCATCAGCTTGATCAGTTTTTCGGGATCTTCAGCTTTGTCCAGCATTGAATTGATGTTCGCACTGACTATGTCTCTAAAACGTGTAAATATTCCCATTCTGCACCCCCCATGGAGAAGTTAATTGATTTGCTTTGATCAATGCACTAACCGTGCCCGTTTGTCAAAGTTGAATAAGGAGGGGTGTTAGTGGTCGTTTGTACGATCCACATGAAATTAAAATGAATTGGCCGGTTAAAAATACCAAAAATATGGTAATACAGACTCTGAGGTGGTTTGTTTAGCCTGTTAACGGAAGGGAAAGGTTAAAGATGGAGGAGAGATGAATTCGTCTATTGGAGAAGCATTAGGGCAATCGGAGGTGTTTCTTGATTTTCAAGAGCGGTTGTCGCGGGTCGCACCGGTTGACAGGCCAGTGCTGCTGATCGGAGAGAGAGGGACAGGTAAAGAGTTGGCGGCAAGTCGGTTGCATTTTATGTCAAAGCGATGGGAGGGGCCTTTCGTAACCCTCAATTGCGCAACCTTATCCCCGTCTCTCATTGAGTCGGAGCTGTTTGGATATGAAAAGGGCGCATTTACCGGTGCAGAACAGAGGAGGTCGGGGCGGTTTGAGGCAGCTGATGGCGGAACACTTTTTCTCGACGAAATTGGATCTATTCCCTTGGAGGCCCAGGAAAAAATCCTGAGGGTTGTTGAATACGGTGTATTTGAAAGGGTTGGCAGTTTTAAACCGGTAGATGTCGATGTTCGTATAATTGGGGCTACTAATATGGATCTCTCAGCCATGGCTGAAAGAGAGGATTT
This sequence comes from uncultured Myxococcota bacterium, assembly GCA_964196355.1. GTDB lineage: Bacteria > Desulfobacterota > Desulfobulbia > Desulfobulbales > Desulfocapsaceae > Desulfomarina. The sequence continues at coordinate 22,099 of CAXMTO010000233.1, read as the reverse complement.
TAAGCGAGATCTGCTGGATAGGCTTTCCTTTGAAGTGCTCTTTCTTCCACCTCTGCGGTGTCGTGGAGAGGATGTGATGCTTCTGGCCAGACATTTTGCCGGCAGAATTGCCTATGAGTTGGGCAGAGAAGAGGTCGGTTTTGGCGAGAGTGCATCGGAAGCCCTTGAAAAATATAGCTGGAAAGGCAATATACGCGAATTGAAAAATGTGGTTGAGCGTGCTGTTTATCGATCAGATCAAAATGTGATTCACGAGATTGTCTTCGATCCTTTCAAGTCCCCATACGATGATCCTTTTCCTGAGGAAGAAAGCCTGCAGGAGGGGGCGGCAACTGTCGAGCGGGAGGTCGAAAAGGAGCCTGTCCCGCTTAAACTTGCGGTAAGGAATTTTGAAATTGAGCTGATACAAAAAGCCCTGGCCTCAGCCCGATATAATCAGAAAAAAGCTGCAGAGGATATGGGGCTGACCTATGACCAGCTCCGCGGTTTAGTTCGCAAATACAGTAAAGAATTGCGCAGGAGTTGAGGTGGGCGGAACAAGTTGCAGTGTCTTTTGCAGAAAAAAGGGAGAGAAACAACAAAATGGTTTTCTTTTCCAAGAGAATATGATGTACTGGCTGAATCAGCAGCTTCAGCTGATCCGGACCTTTTTATTGGGTGAAACGAATTAGGACAAACAATTCAAAGTTAAGGGGGACTATTATGGCCAGACAGTATCCTGCCAGCAGGACTTATCATCAGATCTCAAAGCTTTATCCAGAGGTTATCGCAGCTGTGGAGAATCTGGGAACAACCGTACGAGGATTGGGGGCCCTGGATGAAAAGACCAGTCACCTCGTCCAACTGGCGGCTGCTGCCACTGGGAAATCCGAAGGAGCGGTGCACTCACATACCAAAAGGGCGCTGAAGGCCGGTGCTACGCAAGAAGAAATATACCACACGCTTCTTCTCCTCATCTCAACCATAGGCTTCCCCCAGGCTATGGCTGCTGTTTCCTGGTGTCGGGATATTCTTGAAGGTGAGGGTGGAGAATAGTGAGTGTCGGTAGTTAACGAATAATGATGTTATGGAGTTCATTTTTATCGTCTTTGATGGCGGGGAAATGAACTCTGAGGATTTCACCTGTCTTTTTAACTGCCTCGCAAATTGCATCGCACCTGTTTTTATTTCTGATCCCCAGCGTCAGTTCGGAGATGATGTTGCCCCAGGTCTTTTTCTCAATTTTCTCGTTTATACCACGATCCCCAAGTATCCACACTTTTTGCTCCATAACAGATATGTAGAGCAGAATGCCGTTTTCTCTTTCTGTCTTATACAGCTGCTCCGTAAAAAAAGCTGTAATTGCACCCTCTTTAACTTCTTCCTCAACATGCTTCGGGTTCAGGAAAAAACGTTTTATCTGATCATATCGGGTCGTTAGAGGAAGAAATGACAGATAAAGAAGACCAAAGAGAACCAGGAAAAGGTATAAATTTTGAGAACCGAGCCAGACTGCAGGGCCAATAAATGTGTCCAAAAGAAGAGCTGCGGGGAGAGCAAAAAAGATTGATCCGGTAATGGCTGCAGCAGGGTAGCTATGACTTTTTGAGACAACCATAACGACAATTTCCCCTGAAGTTGTCAGCTCCGCCTGCTGCACTTCCGCGGTTATTTTTTCCTGTTCAGCTAGTGTTAAAAAATTCTGGGCGATTGTCTGCATTTTACCATCCTCCTGAAGAACCGCCGCCGCCAAAGCCGCCACCACCACCACCGAATCCACCACCACTGCTACTGAATCCACCGGAAGAGTAACCAGATCGAACTGTCCCATTTCCAGAGGAGCGCCTGGTAAGAGAGCTGCTGCTGAAGCTGGATGATAAAAAGCCGATAATCGCCCCAGCGGGGACGAGTAAAAGCACTGATGGCCAGCCGATGTTGAAGATAACCGAACCGAAGAGAGGACCAAGGGCTGCTCCAAGTCCGGCTGCTATCCATTTATGTCTGCGAAATACTTTGCCGAGATTGAAAAAAGCAAAGATGATGAATATCAGAAACCCAGCGAAATCATTGTCTTGTTTGTGTCCCTTTGAAGGAGGGGTGGAGCTGCTGAATTCCCCCCGAACAGACCTGATCATCGCAGACACGCCGTCGAATACTCCCTGGTTAAAATTACTGTTTCGAAACTGGGGAGTGATAATATTTCTGATAATTTTACCGGCAACGAGGTCGGTTAGAGATCCTTCAAGGCCGTAACCTACTTCTATACGTATTTTTCTATCGTTTTTTACAATAAGCAGGAGGGCGCCGTTATCCGATCCCCTTTGGCCGATTTGCCATTTTTCTGCAACTTTCAGAGAAAATCCCTCAAGGTTCTCTCCCTTTAGAGAATCTATCGTCAGGACAACAATTTGAGTTGAGTCTTCAGTTTCAAATGCTGCCAGCAGTTTCTCAAGTTGATCAACTGTGGCCTGTGAAAGCATCGAGGCGGTGTCGACAACCCTTCCCCGCAGCTCGGGAACAGGTGCTCCGAGAGATGGCAGTGATGAAAAAAAGAAGAGGCTGCAGAGCAGCAGAAGCTGCGCTGCAGTTCTTTTCAGTACCTTACTCATAAATTTCTTGTTTTTTGCACCATTTAAAATTTCACTGCGGGTACCGTTTTAGCTGCTTCATCCGCTCTGAAATATTCTTTTCTCTCCAGATGGAGAAGCAGGGAGTTTGTCAGACTGGCGGGAAAAACTCGTATTGCCCCGTTAAATATCTCAACTGCTTTATTGTATCTCTGTCTGGCAACATTGATTCTGTTTTCAGTACCTTCAAGCTGAGTTTGCAGATCAAGGAAATTCTGATTTGCCTTCAGATCAGGATACCGCTCAACCAGCACCATCAACTTGGAAAGAGCAGAGGTAAGTCCCCCTTGGGCTGCCTGGAGCTGCTGCATTGCTGCGGGATTGCTGAGATCATCGGTAGTAAGCTGGACGGAGCTGGCCTTTGCTCTTGCGTTGATTACAGCCTCCAGGGTTTCTGCTTCATGCTTCGCGTATCCTTTGACAGTTTCAACCAGATTAGGGATCAGATCCCCTCGCCGCTGGAGCGTGGATTCAACATCTCCCCATGCCTTGGAGACGGCTTCCTCTTTTAATTGAAGTGAATTATATCCACAGCCACTGAGAAAGAAAAATGTAAAGAACAAGAGTGTGATTCTGGACAGATTAGCCATAATTCCTCCTACGGGATGAAAAAGGATTTCGGTAAATGAAAAGTCAGGCAATATAAAATCGTGACACATGTTTACAATATCCCCTTTTCGGTTGAGTGTCGAGGAGGTGTGTGAAAAAAAATGAATAATTTCATATGTCATCCTTGACAAGATAAGAGATGTGCAATATTTATTGTCTAGTTAATTATTAATGAGGCAAGCAATGAGTTCATGTGAAGAAGAATCAATAGGGCGGCAAATTTATATCTGTGGGCAGGCTATGCGAAGTTATGCGGATCAGAAGCTGAAAAAGCATGATCTGACGATCGAACAACTTCACATTCTCAAACAACTTTCTGTCACGGCCGGACAAACTCAGAGCCAGCTGTGTGAGGCGGTGGGCAAGAGTCCTGCGAATATAACCAGAATCCTAGACCGCCTTGAAAAAAAAGGCAGCGTAAACCGTAGTAATAATCCCGAGGATCGCAGGTCGGTTCTTGTGTCATTAACGAAAGACGGAGAATCTTTGCTGGCCGATGTGAATGCTCTGTTCGAGGGGTTTGGTCCCGATGTGGTTGCCGGAATCAGCCTGGAAAAACAGAAAACAGCAATTAATGTATTGAAAAAGATACTTCAAAATCTCAGTGAGTTAGCTGAAAAATAATGTGTCAGGGAGAAATGGTTGTGAGAAGAATATTGATATCTGTTGTTGGTGTTTTCATGTTGTGTTCCGTTGCCGGCGCACAGGGACCACCTCCTGCCAAGGTTGTACTCGGCCCGGTCACAAAAGAAAATATTTCAAAAAATCAGTCTGTCACCGGGGTGATTTATTATGAAAGGGTGAGTGATATTTCAACAGAAGTAGAGGGGCTTGTTGAAGTTGTTGAGGTCAGTCAGGGAGATCACGTGAAAAAAGGTGATCCTCTGGTCAGACTGAATACGGAAATACTCGAGAGAGAAATTAGTCTGGCCAAAACTCGGATCGAACAGATTGAGTTGCGAATACGCAATACAGAAAAGAATTTCAAGCGGCTGGAACGACTCTATAAGAGTTCCGGTGTGAGTGAAAAAGATTATGATGACTCACTCTATACTTATCAGGATGCACAAATAGAGAAAAAGATAGCTCAAGACAACCTTGCAAAGCTGCTCATTCAAAAACGGCGTTCGATAATCTCAGCACCTTTTGATGGTATTGTTTTGACTAAGGATGTTGATTCCGGTGGCTGGGTTCAGCAGGGAAAGCAGCTTGTGAGTATCGGTTCCAGCAATGATCTCTTTGTTCGGGCACCAATCGCCGAGAAGCTCCTTCAATATATCCAGCTTGGGGAAAAAGTTGGAGTCACCCTTAATGCATTTAACAAACAGATAGAGGGGGAGGTTCTGGGCATTGACCCGGCAGCCGACCTGAAAACTAAAAACATTTTTTTGAAAATCAAGATTCCTGCCATGCCGTTTGTGGCTCAGAATATGTCGGCAGATGTTTTTGTGCCAAGCAGTGCAAAACGTCAGCTCAGTGTTTTCAGTCGAGCTGCGCTTATCAAATTCCAGGGAAAAGATTTTATATATAGTGTGAAAGAGGGAAAGGCTGCCATCCTGCCTGTGCATATTGTAGCTTTTCTGGGTGACAGGGTCGCAGTCGATACTGAGTATATCGTTCCCGGCCTTCCGGTTGTGGTGGAAGGAAATGAGCGCTTGCGTCCCGACCAGCCTGTTGTGGTTGCAGGAGAGAAGAAATAATGGATATAGTAAAATACTCTCTTGAAAAACCGGTTTCGGTGGCTGTTGCAGTAATCCTCATCGTCACTTTTGGGTTTATAGGATTGAACAAGTTGCCTATCCAGCTTACTCCGGATGTGGAGACACCTAAAATTACAGTCAGAACAACCTGGGGCGGTGCAACACCCCGTGAGATAGAAAAAGAAATCATCGAACGACAGGAAGAAGCTCTGAAGGGTTTGCAGGGGCTTACTAAGATGGAGAGCTCAAGCTACAACAGCTTCGGTGAAGTAACACTTTCCTTTGAGCTCGAGACTATTGTCGACGACGCCCTGTTGAGGGTTTCGAATAAGATGAACGAAGTCTCCGGGTATCCCGATAATGCCAAAAAACCGGTAATTGATGCTGCCGGTGCCAATAATTCTCCTATTATCTGGATGGTGGTGAAACCAAAAGAAGACAATAAGGAAAATATCACCCACTATCTTACCTTCTTTGAGAATAATATTCGTCAAAGTTTTGAGAGGATCAAAGGGGTTGGCTCGATCTTTATCTTTGGCGGAACAGAAGAACAGCTCCATGTTACCCTTGATATGGAAAAGATGGCCCGGAACAAGATCTCCATCAACCAGTTGTCGGGGACTATCCAGCAGGCGAATAGTACAATTTCTGCAGGGGTATTGGGCGTTGGTCGGAAAAATTATCGCATACGGACAATAGGTCAGTTTCAGTCTCCTGAAGATGCTCTTGGCGTGGTCGTCTATGATGATGGACTCAAGCGGGTTTATCTCAGAGATATTGCTACCATTGAAAAAGGGTATGGAAAAGAGTCGGCCGCTGTTCTTCACAACGGGGAGCAGATAATCGTTATGGGTCTGACAAAGGAAACCGGCACCAATGTCCTGGAGATGAGCGACAAGGTTGAGAGTGAAATTAATCGGCTTAACGATGGAATTCTGGCAGAGCAGGGGCTCTATGTTGAGCTTGTTTATGACCAGCGCGCCTATATTAATACGGCTATCGATCTGGTGAAGAGGAATGTGTTGTATGGTGCTCTGCTTGCTGTTTGTGTACTCCTCGCGTTCCTGCGGAGCGTGAGGACAACTTTGGCCACTGCCGTTGCTATTCCGATCTCCGTCATAGGGACCTTCGTTTTTCTCTGGCTTGCGGGGAGGAATTTAAACGTGGTCAGTCTGGCAGGGATCTCCTTTGCTGTGGGGATGCTGGTAGATAACTCCATTGTTGTGCTGGAAAACATCGATCGGCATAGAAAGCTCGGTAAAAATGCATATCAGGCTGCTCTTGATGGAGCTAAAGAGGTATGGGGAGCCGTTTTTGCCTCAACTGCGACAACGGTAGCTGTTTTCCTGCCGGTTATTTTCATGCAGGAAGAGGCAGGCCAACTTTTCAGGGACATCGCTATTGCCATCACGTCTTCCATCGTTATCAGCTTGCTGGTGTCGATATCTGTAATCCCGACCCTCATTAACCTTCTCTACAGGAAAGAGGCCAGGAAAAAGCCGAATTTGCTGCAGAGAAGCTTTGTCGGGCCTCTGTTTGTTTCTGTCATGATGGCTTTTTCCAACTTCTGTCAGAAAAATGTTTTTACCAGACTGCTGACCATTGTTCTCTTTACATCCCTGTCGATTGGTCTCATTTATATTCTTAAACCGCCTGCAGAGTATCTGCCCCAGGGGAACAGAAATCTCATTTTAAATATTCTCGTTCCTCCGCCGGGCTATTCGGTTGATAAATTCAAAGAGATGGGCCGTAATATATTCGAAGAATCGAAGCCGTACTACGCAAAAGAAGGAAAAGATGGTTTTCCTCCAATTAAGGCTATGTTTTATGTGGGAGCGGACCGGTTCACCCTTTTCGGCGGGATGTCCAGCCATGAGACACGGGCTTCAGAATTGATTCCGCTCTTTTCCCGCATAATGAATTCGATTCCCGGGATATTTGGGGTCAGTATACAGACAGGAATATTTGAGCAGGGTCTGGGGGCCGGTCGAACAGTGGAGGTTAATGTCTCCGGTGAGAATATTGACGCTATAGCTGGAGCTGCAATGACCCTTTTTGGTGCTATAAGCCAGAAGATACAGGGGGCACAGGTACGCCCGATTCCATCCCTTGAAACCAGCTATCCCGAAATTCTGGTTATTCCCAACAAGGAGAGACTTGCCGCAAACGGCCTCTCCGAAAAAGATCTGGGAACCTACGTGGATATTCTGATGGATGGCCGAAAAATTGATGATTACAGCCCGGAGGGATCAAAACAGATTGACCTGGTGGCTAAGGGGAGTGATACTGAATTTGATACTCCAGAAGCTATACTGGAGGCAACAATCGTCAATATTTACGGTGATCTGATAAAAGTGGGGGATGTGGCAGAGCTTAAATACAGCCAGAGTATGCCGCAGATCAACCATCTTGAGCGGAAGAGGACAATTACCCTGCAGGTAACTCCTCCCGCAGACCTCCCATTGCAGCGCTGTATTGAGATTGTAGAGAATGAACTGGTTGGTCCGTTGACCAGTTCAGGAAAACTGCAAGGTGTTTCCATCTCTATCGGGGGTAATGCCGATAAACTTGTGGCGACCGGTAATGCCTTGAAATGGAATCTCCTCCTGGCGTTACTTATCACCTACCTGCTGCTTTCGGCTCTCTTTGAAAATTTTATTTATCCGTTTATAATTCTTTTTACTGTACCACTTGCAGCCGCGGGCGGTTTTGTCGGGCTGATTGTGGTAAGTACATTTATCAAGCCTCAGGGTTTTGATATTCTAGCTATGCTGGGATTTATTATTTTGATTGGCACCGTGGTAAATAACGCGATCCTTATTGTCCATCAATCCCTGAACAATGTCAGGTATCAGGGGATGGAAGGAACAAAAGCCATCAAAAGTGCGGTTATGACCAGGATACGGCCAATTTTTATGAGTGCTACAACAAGCGTATTGGCCATGACTCCTCTGGTGCTTTCAACCGGATCAGGGAGTGAGCTGTATCGTGGTCTCGGCAGCATTCTTCTTGGCGGCCTTACAATGTCAACGATGTTTACTCTGTTTGTCATTCCGGCTTTATTGGGTTTTGTTATCAAATTTGAGAGGAGTCGAATAAATGAAACAACTTAGTCTGCTAGTGATCATTATGTTGTCCGCATCCACCGCCTATAGTCTTGATCTGGCTGAGATGCAGGATATGGCGCTGAATAACCGGAAAATTATTCAGCGATATGTATCAACCTTAGAGCAGAGCGAGAAGGACATTGTTCTTGCCAAAGGAGGATACTATCCGTCGGTTGATCTTTTTTACACCATGAATTCCCTTGATGAATCAACCAGTACGGAAGACATGGAAAACAGTACTGCCATCGGGAGGATCACCTGGAACCTGTTTTCAGGGTTCAGTGATAAATATAACCTTCAGTCAGCGACGTTGCTCAATGAGGTTGAGAAATATCGATTGCAGGGGATTAAGCAGGACCTTCAGCTGGATGTCGCCCTGGCCTATCTTGGGGTTTATGAGAGACGGGCAAACCTTAAAGTGGCCGATGCCGCCTTCGAGACCCTGGAGAAGGTGTATCGGGATGGTGAGAGTCGTTTTCAGGTTGGGTTAATCGGGAAAAATGAGCTGTTAAAATTCCGTGTCGACTATGATAATGCTGATATCACACAAAAAGCAGCAGGTGCCGGCTTGAAAAAAAGTGTCCAGCGTCTTTCATTTCAAGTCGGCAGTGATATTAATCTGTCCGCCCTGGATTTTGGCGATTTTGTCACCCTGCCTGCCCCGATTGACCAGAACATATACAACCAGAAAATGCTTGATGAACGCAGTGAAATTAAGGCCCTGGAAGCTGCTGTTGAGGCTACAGCCTCTCAGGAAAAAGCAGCTTTAAGTGGCTATTATCCACATTTGGACGCAGTTGGCAGCTATAGCAACTATGAGGGCGATTATCTCATTGGAAACAGTTCTGTCAGTGAAGATGTGTTGCGGGCGCAGCTTGTGTTGTCAATGAACCTGTTCCAGGGGTTCACCACAGAAGCTGCTGTCGGTAAAGCCAAGTTAGAGACGAGATCTCTTCGGTACGATCTGGCAGAGTTGAAAAATTTACTGGTTACCGATCTCGATAATCTTTTTATCGATTTTGAGGTGAGTCTTGAAAATGTCGATGTCGCCAACCGCTCTATTGAACAGGCCGAAGAAAATCTTCGAATTACACAGCTAAAATATGATGAGGGACTGCAGCGAGAGACAGATCTTCTGGACGCAATTACCAGCCTCTCACGGGCGCAGTACAATTATGTGGCTGTCTTGAGAACACTTTTTGCCAACTATTTCCAACTTACGCGGATGATTGAAGGGTTTTAATTAGTGCCCCACCTGTTTTAACGGCTATGAGCATTTTTTATGAAGAGCTCAATAAGATGACGGGCGATGCTTATCGGGGTCGGCAGGACAGGCAAATTATCTATTGAAAACCACTGTGCATCTTCAATTTCGTTGTTGTCGATCTGTAGATCACCACCGGCGTACAGGGTTGTAAACCCGATCATCAGGGAGTGTGGAAACGGCCAGGGCTGGCTGCCGACATAGATAATATCAGAGATATCCACATTAACCTCTTCTCGTATCTCTCTTATCACTGTTTCTTCAAGAGTCTCTCCCGGTTCAACAAATCCAGCCAGGGTAGAGTACATTCCCTTTGGAAAATGCGGGGAACGAGCCAGGAGAATCTCTTTCTCACGTACTATTGACATGATTACAGCTGGGGAGAGCCTGGGGAAACTGATAAAACTGCAGGCCGGACATCTCTTTGCCAGCTCTGTCTTGCGAATCAACATCTCGGTTCCACATCTCCCGCAATATTTATGATCTCTGTTCCATTGGATAATCTGGATGGCCCGTCCGGCAAGTGAAAAGAATTCTCTATCGATTTTACCAAAGAGAGCCCGCAGGTTCATAAAACCCATCGGTTCCGGTAATGTGGCCGATTCCGTCAACTCCGCCACATATACATCGGTACCGTTATAGTTGCCAATATACTGGCTGAATATAGGTGAGAGACCCTGGACGAGAGGAGGAGTCGAGCAGACAGCTATTGTTTCTTCAGTTTTCTTCTCAATGAGGAGCTGGTCGTTTTGAAAAGTTAACCAGAGTACAGAGTCCGACAGGGTTTTTGTGGGTGAGACTCCCGGCGTGAATGGATATATTAAAGAAAAGGGAGATACTCGGGTGTTAGTATGTTTCATTGGTTGACTTCTTCTTTTTCTGGATAGGGGGATTGAAAGCTCTTATAGGCACTCTTGCATCAAAAAGTCAAGGCGCGATGTATAAACTTTTTTATGATTTGCAGCGTTTTGTTCATTTCTATATTTTTATTGGACAAAAGTGACAATTATCATAGATAATGGAGTGATTGAAGGTAGTCATAGAGAGATGACTAATGCAGTAATGGCTATCTCCCGGGAAGTGATACAATACGTAGCGGAGAGTGACAGTGAAGATATTAATCGCAGAAGATGAATTTACTACAAGAATGTTATTGCAGGTGAGCCTTGAAAATTGGGGTTACCGCGTTGAGAGTGTCGCGGATGGCGGTGAAGCCTGGTCAATTTTGAAGCAGAAGACAGCCCCTCAGATTGCTATCCTTGATTGGGAGATGCCTGAACTGGATGGAATTGATGTGTGTCGAAAGGTTAAGGAGATGGGGCTCGATAATCCTCCCTATATCATACTGTTGACTGCAAGAGACCATAAAAAGGATATTGTTCAAGGGTTTGATGCCGGCGCCGATGATTATATGACCAAGCCGTTTAATGACAACGAACTGCGCGCCCGCGTCCGCGTGGCAGAGCGGCTGGTTCGCACTCAGACATCGTTGCTGGAATCTGTGACAGAGCTCAAAGAGGTGCTGAATCAGCTTGAGATGACCCAGGGGGAACTGGAGGTTTGACAGTGTCCCGAGTGTACCCAGGAGTAATACTCCACAGCTTTACTCGCTGTCCTGTGTGGCTCGATCGAAGAGAACAAGGGTGTGGTCCTCGTCCTTTAGCTCCTGTTCAATAATTGCGGAGATGATATTCCAGTCTCCTCCTGCGAGTCCGGCGCCAATTTTGGGATAACCAAAGCGTTTGCCGGAGTACATTTTCTTCAGTTTCGCCAAAAGAGTGCTTACGGCGTTATAATCAACCAGGACACCCTTTCCCGAATAATTGTATTGGGTGTAACCATTAATGATGGTGATCGTGCGGCCATTTCGGTTGACCGTGGCACAGCTGTAACTCCCGAGTTTATTCTTATCGCCCTTTTTGGTATCCGCATCAGCACTAAGGGCCTCCGGAAACTCTAATCGTATAGATGCCGCTATACCGGCACCCATTGTACAAAAACAGTTACAACCATGGATGATTACATCAAAATGATCGTCGAGGGCAAGTTGCAGCAGGTCGCCTGCGACAATTTTCATTGCCGTTTTTTAACTCCGTTTTCTGTTACCATACCCACGATGTTTTCATAACTCTCAGCTCCGACAAGTTTGTGGTGGTTCATCACAAAGGTGGGTACGGCGTTAATGCTTTTAAATCTTGATTCTGCCCAATCCTGGTCCACAGCCTCCTTAAATGATCTTGATGCTAATACCTCTTCAGCCTCTTCTAATGGAAGGCCGACGCTTTGCACCAGTTGGAGCAGGGCCGGAACTTTTGCAAGGTTAATTCCATCTACAAAATAGGCTCTGAAAGCGGCCATATGAAATGCGTTCCCTATTCCTTTGGTCTCGGCCCAGAGCCCAAGTTCCTGGGCGAGTCTGCTATTGCAGGTCATTGTCCGCTCGCCAAAGGGGAGGCCACAATCCTCAGCGGTGCGTTTCAGGCGGCTGACCATTGCCTGGACTTTTTCAGGACTGATGCGAAAGAGGTCTTCGAGGAGTTGACCATCCTCAGGGGTTTCCGGACGAAGTGGAAAGGCTCGCCATTTAATCGTTATGTCATATTCTTTCTGTAGTCGTTCAATACGCCCGGTAATGAAGTAACACCAGGGTCAGACGTAGTCGGAAAAAATTTCGAGCACATTATTTTCGGTCATGGAATTACCTGCCTTTCATGTAGAGGATTTGAGCCTGGCAAAACCGCCCCCTCAAGATATTTTCTGGAATCATTGTTGAAAAAAGTGAAAGGGAAACGGTCTGTTACCTGCCTACCAGTAATACAGGGCTCTGTTGCCAAGATCCTGTTCAATTTCCAGGAGTCTGTTGTATTTTGCGATACGTTCGCCCCGTGAGGCGGATCCAGTTTTCAACTGGCCACCATCCATCGCCACGGCAAAGTCGGCCAGGAAGGTGTCTTCAGTTTCGCCGGAACGGTGTGAGATGAAGTACCGCCAACCTGCGTCCCTGCACATGCGGACAGCATCGATACTTTCAGTTACAGTGCCGATCTGATTTAATTTGATGAGTACAGAATTCGCGCTTTTTTCCTCAATGCCTCTGGCAATATACTGGGTATTGGTAACAAAAAGATCATCGCCAACAATATCAATTTTATCTCCGACCTGTTCAGTCAGTCTCTGAAAGCCGCTCCAGTCATTTTCTGCCAATGGATCTTCCCATGACAGGATGGGATATTTCTCAATCCATTTAACACTGAGGTCAATAAGTTCATCGGAACTCATTTTGCCCGCTCCTGACCAGACCAGATCGTATTGACTGGTTAAATCAGGAGAAAACGAGCTGGCAGCACTGTCCAGGGAGATGGAAATGTCCTCTCCAGGTTTATACCCTGCCTGTTCTATAGCCTGCATGATGATATCCATAACGGCTTCGTTGCTCTCCAGATTGGGAGCAAAACCACCTTCATCACCAACACTTGTAGCCAGGCCACGTCCCTTGAGGATACTTTTTAAGGTATGAAAGGTCTCTGCAATATAACGCAGCCCCTCGCTGAAAGTAGGAGCACCGATTGGGACGGCCATAAATTCCTGGAAATCGACACTGTTATCCGCGTGTTCACCGCCATTAATTATATTCATGGCCGGCACCGGAATTCTTCGTGCGCCAGCACCACCGAGGTATTGATAGAGTGGCAGGCCGGCCGATTGAGCTGCCGCCCTGGCGACAGCCATGGACACACCGAGAATTGAGTTTGCCCCAAGTTTTGATTTGTTTTCGGTGCCGTCAAGTTCCAGCATCCTGAAATCGATATGGCTTTGATCGGCGGCTGACATCCCGACCACCTCCGGGCAAATGATGGTGTTCACATTATCCACAGCCTGCAATACACCTTTGCCGAGATATCTTTTCTTGTCGCCATCTCGAAGTTCAATAGCTTCGTTTTCACCGGTGCTGGCTCCTGATGGAACTGAAGCTGTTGATCTGGTGCCGTCACTGAGCTCAACAAAAACTCTTACTGTCGGATTACCCCGTGAGTCGAGTATTTCCATTGCCCTGACGGATGTGATTGTGTCGTTCATCTCTGCTTCCTTTTATTAAATGATTAGTACCTTACTCCAGAAACCCTGTCATAAAGAACAAGGAATCGAGGAATGTTTCTTAAAATTATGTGGTTAGAAATATTTCCAAGGTACTTATACCCCCTTGTAGGGTGTTAGTTGGATGGAGGGGTATGAAGGGTCCTGGAAAGGGTGGATTTTCTTCAGAGGCTCCGCCTAAAATGTTGTGCCAACATATAATAAACATTCAACCTCTCAGGTCAAATGGTTCTGAGAATGTAGAGTTAAAGCATCTGTAATTTAATGCGGGTAGCGACCAGCAGGAACAGTGTAACTGTTGTGGAATATGAGAATAACAGCTCATCGGCCACACCTAACCGGGATAGTGGTTGCAATGGAATGGTTGAAGGTGTAGAACAGAAGTTGTGTATAGGTTTCAGATAGTTCCATCGTTATTGTAGAAAGTGTTCACAAAAACAGAAAAACAGAATGAGAAAAACGGATGAGTCGACCTGCGCACTACGTATTTCCTGCTATTTTATCTCTGTTAGCCTGCACTTTATATTACATCTTCTTCATTAATACGGCTCATGTTGAAGTAGAGCTGGAAGTCGCAAAGAAGACTAATTTTAAAATCTATTGGGCACAAAAAGGCCAACCCTATTCTGAAAAACAGATGTCGGTGGTCACCGCCCACCCCCGAAGGACTCATTACAGTTTTTTCCTGACAGACATAAAGAATATTGCCCGATTGAGGATTGATACCCACGCATATGCGGGGGATGCCACTCTTAAGCATCTTGCCATTGAGCAGGAAGGGTATGCGACGCTAACACTTTCCGATAGTCGGGAGTTTGGTAAACTGGTACCGCTTGCTCAAATTGAAGACTTTCGTATAACAGAAGATGGGCTGTGGTTGAGATCTGCTGGAGGAGACCCCAACTTTGAGCTTGCTATTTTCCCAGAGTATCTTGGTATGGATCTGGGCTGGCTTTTAATTCGGTTTGGTGCAATCATCTTTTTTGTTACCCTCATTTATCGATTTACATCCTCCCTGGGAAAAGATTTTTTGTTTGTACCTGTCCTTCTCACCGGAGTGTGGGTGCTTATCATCGTTATGGCCGGGATAAGTAAACGTAATGTGCATCCCGATGAATATGTTCATTTGTATGCGAGTTCATACTATGACGATCACTGGCTGCCCCCATCACTCGATGATGATTCAGTTAGAGATACTTACAGTGTGTACGGCGTCTCCCGGTTGAATAACGGAGAGATCTACTATCTTTTTTCCGGAAAATTCCATAAGCTGCTCGAGAGTTTCAGGATTTCTGAATATTTTTCACTGAGGATGTTCAACATTTGCCTTTTTGGTCTGATCCTTCTCTATACAATTAAGAACAGGTATGCGAGGATGGTTGCGATACCTTTTCTTCTTTCATCCCAGATCTGGTATGTCTTCAGTTATTGTGGCTCGGATGCTTTCGCTCTTTTTATCACCTTTTTGGTCGGTTGTGAGCTGGTAAACCCGGAAAGCCGGTTTAATCGGTTCTTGACAGGTGACCGGAGGCGTTTTTTGCCAGGAATAGTGGCTTTGGGATTTCTTTTTGGATGCCTTTTCCTGCTGAAAAAAAACTACTACCCCTTTATTGCTTATGTCTATCTCTTCCTGGGGATACAATTATTTTTCAGCACTTTATCTTTTGCCGAGCGGCAAACAGGTTTAAAGCGGTTGACTGCAGTTACGATTATCGGCCTTCTTCTTTTCGGCCTGCATCTGGCAGCAGGCTATGTGGTTAATGGTTTTGACCGAAATACCAGGATAGCAGAGCTGCGGGAAGAATTGGCCCGGTCGAGCTATAAACCGGGCACAGAACTGCATAAAAAATATATTTCCCTGCAAAGAAAAGCGAGGGGAACTACCCTGGCTGAAATGGTGACAGTTGAGCGCTGGTTTGAGAAATCTTTTAGGAGTAGTTTTGGTGTATTTGGGTATTCTTCCATTTCCGCCTCACAGACCTATTATGACCTGGTACGCTGGACAGGTGTAGGGCTGCTGATTTTTGTTTTCGGTTCAATTTTTTTTCGGGGTGGTATTGAAAGCAGCAGTCTTGCCTTTGCTTTAGTTGTTTTGTCAGGTGCATTGATAGCTGCTTCTTTTTACCATTCCTGGACAGTGGATTTTCAGAGCCAGGGCAGGTATCTCTTTCCAATAATACCGATGCTCGGGATTCTTTATGCCCGTACTTACAGGGCTATTCATCGACAAATTCTTTTCTTTGGCGTATGTTCCATGTATCTCCTCGGAATGTATTCATTTGTTTTTCAAGCCCTGGTGAGGATTCCAAAGGTTGTGTTTCACTGAAGGTAGTTGGGATAAGTTTATTTGACTTAACATTCGTGTACAATGGAGCTGTCTTTTAGCAGACGGTCATGCACAGTTTATAGTAAAGGAGAAGATATGGATGGCAAACCGGTGGCTGCCGGAAAGAGTAGCTTCGATTTAATAAATACAGAAGAGATGTTTGCAATTATAGATTTAAAACCGCATTCAACTTTCCTTGATTTAGCCTGCGGTGTTGGCAATTATTCTGTCGAAGTTGCAAATAGGATTGGTGAAAAAGGAACAGTTTACGCGGTTGATCTCTGGCAGGAAGGCATAGCGGCTTTAAATCAGAAAATCAGCGTAGCGGGCATTAAGAATATCCAAACAAGAGTGGCAGATATAACCACCAGACTGCCATTTGAGGAAATATCAGTTGATTCATGCCTGTTGGCAACAGTCCTCCACGACCTATCTCTGAGTGGTCAGAAATCAGTTATCGAGGAGGCTGTCCGGCTCCTCACACCTGGCGGAATGCTCAATATTGTAGAGTTTAAAAAGATAGAGAAAGGCCCCGGACCTCCACTCAGGATAAGAATGGATGAACAGGACGTCGATTCACTTGTGACAAAGTTTGGTTTTACCAAGGTTGCAGGGGGCGATGTCGGGGAATTCAATTATCTGCTGAGGTACGAAAAATCATCAAAAACATCAAAAACATCATTCTGAAATAACATTTTCTAACCGCAGAAGATCTTTTTTCAATTCCAACCCACCGCCAAAACCGGTCAGGGAACCATCATTGCCTATAATTCGGTGGCAGGGGATGATAATGGGGATTGGGTTTTTTCCATTTGCTCCGCCAACTGCTCTGCATGCTTTTGGATTATCGATACGGTGTGCTATTTCTCCGTAGCTTGCTGTTTTCCCGTAAGGGATTCGCTGCAGTTCCTGCCAGACCCTGCGCTGAAAATCAGTGCCTTTAGGGTTCATCTTCACCTTGAATACTTTCCTGCGGCCGGCAAAATATTCTTCAAGCTGCTGCAGAACATCTGAAAAAGCATCTCGATTATTCTGCCAGTCATCCTCTATTACCGCATTTTCAGCTGAGTTTGGGAAATGAATTTCTTCAAGCAGCCCATTTTCTCCGGTCAGAAGGAGTCTGCCTATCGGAGTTTTGCAGTAGCAGTACTGTTTCATGATGTCGCTTTCCTTTTGTAGGTACAGGTAGTTTTTTAGGCGGGGACGTAATTAATGAACACCCCACGAGGGGGTATAAGTACCATGGTGGTATATATAGCCACATAATTTCAACAGACATTCCTCTGTTTCTTGTATTTAATGACAGGTCTTCATGAGTAAGGCACTAACACCCTTGTCTCTGTAATATACTGTAACTCTTCTTCAATTAAATGAGTTTTTTTCTAATCACTGGAGTTCGGTCTGCTATCTTGCGAATTAAGCTGTTGACAACACGGGGAGGGCGGTATATTTTGATGGCATATCGTCATATGGCGATATGTCATCAAGGAGGTGTCGATGTGAAACAGTTTATTCGTGTCATGAAAGCTCTGTCTGATCCTAATCGCGTCAGGGTTCTCAAAATACTTGAAACCAAAAAACTCTGCGTCTGTGAGTTGAAGGATCTTGTCGGCCTGGCACAGTCAACAGTTTCCAAACACTTAAAAGTGCTGGAGGAGGCGGGCCTGGTTGACTATCACAAGGAAGGTTCATGGTTTATCTACCGGCTGACCAATGGTGAAGAGTCTGATTACGCCAGTGTAATGCTGGAAAACCTGAAAGGCTGGCTTGATGACGAGCCGCAGTTGCAGGATATGATAGCAAGGATACCGCTGGTAGACAGAGAACGAAGCTGTGCGGCATAAATTCAATGTTATGGTAATTATCCAAGCATTTTAAAAAGTTCCGATTTATTCGGGTTAGGGCAAAGATTTATGGAAACACTCAAGAGTTGTGCGGGTGATGCTGACGGTTACCCCGCAGGTAGCAGTACAAACAAGAACAAATTCACCGTTCAGCAGGTGGGCCTTGGGCTGGTTGCCCTTGCCATATGGTATATCGTTTATAAACAGCTGCTGCCTTTTTCTTATTTTTTCTCCTATGGCATGCTTGGCCTTGAAAAGGGAAGCCACCTGGGTGAGGCAGTGCAGTTCTTTGTCTATGATTCACCTAAGGTGTTGATGCTGCTTTCCCTTATCGTCTTTGTTGTCGGAGTGATTCGCTCTTTTTTTACCCAGGAACGGACTCGGAGGTTTCTGGCAGGTAAACGGGAAGCCGGGGGCAATGTAATGGCGGCATTGCTCGGGATTGTAACTCCTTTCTGTTCCTGTTCTGCCGTGCCGCTGTTCATAGGATTTGTTCAGGCAGCAGTGCCCCTCGGGGTGACTTTTTCCTTTCTTATTGCAGCACCCATGGTAAATGAAATTGCTGTTGTTCTTCTGTACGGTCTTCTGGGCTGGAAGGTCGCCGCGATTTATCTGGGGAGTGGGCTCCTCATAGCCATGGTCGCGGGCTGGGTTATTGGACGGTTGAAACTTGACCATCTTATTGAAGACTGGGTGCAGGAACTGCGGGCCGGAGAAGCCGTGGTCATAGAGCAGGAGCTCAGCTGGGTTGACCGGATTGATCGCGGTAAAGAGGCTGTCCGTGATATCGTCGGTAAGGTATGGATCTACGTACTTGCGGGAATTGGTGTTGGTGCCCTGATCCACGGGTATGTGCCGGAGGATTTTATGGCATCCATCATGGGCAAGGATGCCTGGTGGTCAGTGCCGGTCGCTGTGGTGGTTGGTATCCCCATGTACTCCAATGCAGCCGGCATTGTGCCGGTGGTGGAGGCACTTCTTGGCAAGGGGGCAGCGCTTGGTACGGTACTGGCCTTCATGATGAGCGTTATTGCCCTGTCTCTGCCGGAAATGGTCATTCTGCGCAAGGTGCTCAAGCCAAAATTGATAGGCATCTTTATTACGGTAGTTGGATGTGGAATTCTGTTTACCGGTTTTTTATTCAATCTGATTATCTGAATGTAACCCGCCTTTACATTAAACGGGTGACCGGTAAACTCGCCTACAGGAGCAGGCTTGCAATACAATATAATGAGGAACAATATGGAAATAAAAGTATGTGGACCCGGATGTGCTTCGTGTGACAAGACACAAAAAATTGTTGAGGCAGCAGTTGCTGCAAAAGGCATAGAGGCTACCATCAGCAAAGTGACCGATTTTCAGGAAATCGCTCAGCTCGGTATTTTTTCAACTCCGGCAGTTGTTGTTGACGGTGATGTTAAGTGTGTTGGAAATATTCCAAAACAGGGAGAAGTTGAAGAGTGGCTTGTTTCGTAAGCCCACCAGAGACGAGGAGAAAGTGTTACGTTTTTTACACATCAATTTATGTTAAAGTATCTCAAGTGTGTGCAACGCGCGGGGATAAGGTGATGGATCGATATTTGCATCGCTTATAGAAAATCAATTCATTGCGGTACGCACGGAGGCACTATGAGAAGTTTTAAATTTTTCGCGCTTTGTCTCTTATTCATCATAATTTGTGCAGACACTTCGGCATCTTCACAGACATCATTACGGGCAGGAGTTGCCAGCATGATCACTCCTGTCAGTGCTGTAAAATACTATCAGCAGGTTGTAGAATACCTGGGGGAAAAGTTAGGTATACCGGCAGAGATGGTGCATCGTACTACCTATGACGAAATTGATGTCATGCTTGAGGAAGGCCAGGTTGATGTAGCTTTTATCTGTTCTTCTCCTTATGTCATGGATAATGATAAATTCGGTGTTGAATTACTGGTAGCCCCCCTTGTTAATGCCAAACCTTTCTATCGATCCAATATAATTGTCCATCAGGACAGCCCGATAAAAACAGTCGATGATCTTAGAGGCAAAACGTTTGTTTTTGCAGATCCAAAATCCAATTCAGGTCGTCTCTACCCGGCGTTTCTTCTGGCCAAAAAGCACGAAACGCCAGAGAGTTTTTTCAGTTCTTATCTCTATAGCTACAGCCATAATAAATCTGTGGAAATTGTTGCAAAACAAAGAGCAGATGGAGCCGCTGTCGACTCAATTGTATATAATTTTATGCTGGCAACTGATTCACCTTATGCACGGGAAACACGGATAATTCATCGATCTCCTCTGTTTGGTATTCCTCCAGTTGTTGTACCGCCGGGGCTGTCTCCCTTTCTGAAAAATGCAATTCAGGAAGTTTTCCTGAATATGCATTCAGACCCGGATGGAAAACGGATACTGGAGGGGATGAAAATAGAGAAGTTCGTCGAGGTTCCTGACAGCAACTATGATTCAATTCGGGCAATGCGCGCCTTTATCAACAACAATAAAAAATTGTTAAGTAGTCAGGAACCGCTGGACAAAGACATATTGGGTGCTAAGACTACCACAATCTATTTCGGAATAGTACCACGAGATAACCCCAGAATTTCCTACGAAAGATACCAGCCCCTCATCGATTATCTTGCTATGCAAACCGGTGAAAATTTTGAGCTGCAATTGGAACAAAACTACAAGGATGTAGTTAATAGTCTGGGACAGGGCAAAACCTCTTTTGCTCTATTGGGGTCGCTTACTTATTTAGATGCTTTCAAACGCTATGATGCAGCTCCTATCGCAAAAAGCAAAACCGCCCGGGGGGACACCTATATCAGGAGCGTTATCATTACGGATATAGATGGTTCCATTAAGGAACTGTCGCAACTGGTTGATAAAAAATTTGCCTTTGCTGCCCTCTGGTCGGCATCAGGAAATTTACTGCCGCGATACATGCTTGCCTGGTCAGGAATTCATCTGAGTAACCTGGAGGAATATCATAACTTCAATTACCATGATACGGTAATTAAGAAAATTATCACAAATGAATATGATGCAGGGGCAGTCAGATTGTCTACAGCTGAGCAATATCTTCGCTATGGGTTGAGAATCATCGCCACATCGGACCCGATTCCAACCGGTCCGGTGGTTGTCTCACCCAAAACGCCGTACGACATCATGCAGAAGGTACAAAAGGCTCTGCTGTCGATGACCAAAAGCACTCAGGGCCGGGCAATTCTAAAAAGGCTTGACCCTGATCTTCAGGGAGGCTTCGTTGCTGCCTCCGATGCTGATTATGCCGAAATTCGCCAGATGATAAACGATGTTCCGTTAACATGCGGCAAGGGCTGTCACCCGAAAAAGGCATTCTGAAATGTTTCAGCCGATTACTCACTCACTACAGAAAAAATTCATCCTGATTGCCTTTATATCTGTTCTTGTCCTCACAATTATTTTGAGTTTTTTTGCGGCCACAAAAACGAGATCCGCACTTTATAATGCAACCGAACAAAAGGGTAGAATGCTGGCGCAGGCTGTCAGTGCTCTGATTATAAACGAACTCATCTATGAGAAACTGGGGCTGGTTGAAGAAGGCGGGCTCATAGATAATTATGTCCGTGAATTATATCAGAGGAAGGAGCTGGAAATTGAATATGTTGCCGTCCTTGACAGTACCTTCCAGGTTATTTCACATAGCGATTTCGGGGAATTCGGCAAGTTTTATGATGATCCCTTTGTCAGGGATGAGCAACGCACGCAGGGTGTCCTGGTTAAAAAAACCACAGATTCAACGTCTCAGATTGATGCCCTGGAATTTGCTATTCCATTGTCCATAGAAGGAAAGCGCTGGGGGATGCTGCTTTTTGCCCTTTCACTGGAAAGTGTGGAAAAAGAGGCCCGGGCCATACTTTTTCAGATACTGTCACTTACTTTCATGGCCCTCGTGTTTCTTTTCACACTTATTTATTTCTTGAGTCAAAGGTTTATTCGACCGATCATCGATCTTTCTCAAGCAATGGCGGAGGTGGAGCTGGGTATGGTGGAAAAAACCATTCCGGTTACAGGTAAGGATGAATTGTCCCAGTTGGCTGAGAGTTACAATGAGATGGTGCGCCGGATTCGTCATGCCAACGAAGAGATGAAACTGGCACACGAAAAGCTTCTTCATTCGGAAAAGCTGGCAACGCTTGGCGTCTTGTCCTCAAGTGTAGCCCATAGAATTAACAATCCGCTTGGCGGTTTATTTAATTGTGTGAGACTGCTGCAGCGTCGGGGGGGCGAACCTGAATTCAGGGAAAATTATCTTTCACTCATCGAAGAAGGTCTAGAAAGCATAGAAGAGACAGTTGGGCAGCTATTATGGACAGCTGGGAAACGCGATGGCGAGGAAAAGAGCTCTGAGGTTTCAGGTGTTCTTTCCGGGGTGGTCAAATTTCTTGATTACCGGATGAAAAAACAAAATATTGAGTATGAAGAGACGATTGCAACTGGCCTGGAAATACCGGTCGCACCCCATGACCTCGAAGAATTGTTCCTCAACACTATGATAAATGCTATTCAGGCGATGGAAGATGGTGG
>CAXMTO010000232.1:0-3710 GCA_964196355.1 uncultured Myxococcota bacterium | reverse complement strand
ACTCGGTGGTCGGAAGATATTTCCCTGGTAATCCATTCTGGCCTCATTTATTTACTGACACTGTAAAAAACCTTTAGTCTCAAAACCCTATATCCTTATAGTACAGGTGACCCGGGTCGCAAGGAAAATTAAGGAAATTGGCGGAAAAAAGCTGAACGGAGATGGAGTATTAGGTAAATCAAGGAGTGAATATTTACTATGAATCAAAAGACATATCCGCACCTGTTTGAGCCTCTGGATCTTGGTTTCACCACTCTGAAAAACCGCATTTTGATGGGCTCCATGCATACTGGCCTCGAGGAGGGAAAGGACGGTTTTAAGCGAATGGGCGTTTATTTTGCGGCAAGGGCTAAAGGAGGCGTCGGCCTGATCGTTACCGGGGGAGTGGCTCCTAACAGGGCAGGCTGGATCGCTCCTTTTTCAATCCGACTGGCAGGTTCTTCACAGGTCAAAAATCATAGGCTGGTAACCGACAGTGTCCATGAAAACGGAGGGAAGATCTGTATGCAGATCCTCCATTCCGGACGATATGGCTATCATCCGCTTTGTGTCGCTCCAAGCAGTATAAAGGCACCAATTAACCGATTTAAGCCCCGGGAATTGAGTGGGTCCGCTATTCGATCTACCATCTCTGATTTCATCAAATCCGCAGTTTTAGCAAAGGATGCCGGATATGACGGCGTTGAGGTTATGGGCTCTGAAGGCTACCTGATCAATCAGTTTATTGCCAGGAAAACCAATCGCAGAAGTGATGAATGGGGAGGGGATTTTGCAAATCGAATTCGTTTTCCTTTGGCTATAGTACAGGGTATTCGTGAGGCAGTGGGGAGTGATTTTATCATTATCTACCGCTTGTCCATGCTCGATCTTGTAAAAGAAGGCAGCAGTTGGCCGGAGGTTGTTGAACTGGCCAAAGAGATAGAAAAAGCGGGAGCAACTATTATCAACACCGGGATTGGCTGGCATGAAGCCAGAGTTCCTACGATTGCGACAATGGTACCAAGAGCCGGGTTCACCTGGGTTACTCAGCGGTTGATGGGAGAGGTGAAGATTCCCCTTGTTACCACAAACAGGATAAATATGCCGACAGTTGCAGAGTCAGTCTTGGCGGAGGGGCGGGCGGATATGGTCAGTATGGCAAGGCCGTTTCTAGCAGATCCGGACTGGGTGAGGAAAGCCGAGCAGGGGCGGGAGGAGGAAATTAACACCTGCATCGGCTGTAATCAGGCCTGTCTTGACCACATTTTTTCCCGCAAAATTGCGTCATGTCTGGTTAACCCGAGAGCCTGTCATGAGTCTATCCTTCCATTTAGAATGAGTAAAGTTCAAAAACGAGTGGCTGTAGTAGGGGCTGGTCCGGCAGGTCTCTCCTGTGCTGTAACTACGGCTGCCAGGGGACATTTGGTCACCCTGTTTGAAGCGCAAAATGAGATTGGAGGACAATTTCGACTTGCCCGCCAAATACCCGGTAAAGATGAATTTGGTGAAACTCTGAGATATTACCGTACTCAACTTCAATTGTATAATGTCGATGTGCGACTTGGCTGTCGCGCTCAGGCCAGGGACCTGGATGACTTTGATGACATTGTTATCAGTACCGGTGTTATTCCTCGAAAAATTGAGTTACCAGGGGCTGAGACCAACAATGTTTCATTGTACAATGAAGTCCTCACCGGTAAAAAAGAAATTGGTAAAAAAGTAGCAATTGTCGGTGCAGGTGGTATCGGTTTTGATATGGCCGAATACCTGCTGCACGAAGATGTGACTCCTCCTTCAATCCCTGACTTTCTGTCATGGTGGGGTGTTGACACTCATTACAAAAGGGAGGGGGGCATAGGTGATGTCAGCCCCATGCCGCAGGCCAGAGAACTCTATCTGCTTCAGCGTAAAAAAACTAAGCCGGGTGCCGGCCTTGGCAAGACCACAGGATGGATTCACCGTATGGTATTGAAGAAAAACGGGGTCAAAATATTAGCAGGGGTTAAGTATTTAGCTGTCAGTGAGGAAGGGCTGCTCATAGAGCATAACAACGAAAAGATGTTGCTTAAGGTGGATGATATTGTTATCTGCGCTGGACAGCTTTCAGAACGTTCCCTGGCCGAAGAACTCGATAAGAAGGGAATAAGCTATCATCTTATCGGCGGGGCTCTAAAGGCGGGTGAGCTCGATGCAAAAAGGGCAATTTTTCAGGGAACGGAACTGGCGGATAGTCTTTAACTATAGAGGGTCGTTCACCTTTTCTGCTGGCAAAGATGAGAAATTGCCAGGTTGGCAATAGTCAGGCCGAAGATACCGGTTATTGTCGGCAGACTGCCAAGCACATTACGTTTTCTTCCTCTTTCCGAATAAGGTGTTTCTCCAATAGCGGTCTCCTCCATACCCTTTTCCTGTTGGAGGCTGTAACTAAAATTTATTTTTTCAGTGGAG
Organism: uncultured Myxococcota bacterium; assembly: GCA_964196355.1. Lineage (GTDB taxonomy): Bacteria > Desulfobacterota > Desulfobulbia > Desulfobulbales > Desulfocapsaceae > Desulfomarina. Next base: position 1,283 of record CAXMTO010000232.1, on the reverse strand, counting down.
TAAATACAGGTAATTCCCGGCCCGACACCCCTCTTGCGTAATCTTTTTCGAAGGTGCTTGGCAAGGGGACAGCCCTTTGTGTCAAAGAGGTCCCCAGAACGAATCAGGAGGGGGTCTGTGCGCAGGGCTGCACCCATTGAACTTATAATCGGTATTTTCCTTAGGTATGCTTCGTGGAGGAGTTGTGTCTTGGGATTTAAAGAATCGATTGCATCAATGAGTAGGTCCGGTTTCGGGGTTAATATTTGATCGAGGGTCTCATCACCGGCAAAAAGCTGCATTGGTTCGACCCTGCATTCGGAATTTATGGACAACACCCTGTCTCGTGTAACCAATGCCTTTGGCTGTCCGAGGGTCGTTTCAAGAGCGATAATCTGCCTGTTCAGATTGGTGAGCTGCACTGTATCGAAATCGACGATTCGGAGATGACTGACGCCTGCTCTCACGAGACCTTCTACAGCATAGCCGCCTACGGCACCCAATCCGACAATAGTTACCATTCGTGACTGCAATCGCCGGAATTTTGTTTTTCCCAATAATCGTTCTGAACGGGCAAAACGTTCCATTATGTTACACCATGGTACTTATCCCGCTCTTCGGGATTAGTCATTTGCAGGCCTCGTGGAAATGGTGACGACGCAGATTAAGAAGAATGGTAATCACATATAAGAATATTGGTACCTTACTCGAAAAACTCTGTCACTCTTTTCATGCAGGCATGCATACAGGATCTCATTAAAAATCTGTGATGATACAGCATTGTAATTCTCTTCTGGAACTCAGGTTCGTGTAAACGGTTCCCGGCTATTTTTATTCCAGTTCTGTTCATGCTGCCAGTTATTTTAGTTGCAAATATGGTCAATAAATTATATCGTTTTCCTCGGATTGGAAAATACAATTCAATATTGATACTCTTCCTATTTCTCTGATTTACAAACGTTTTTTTAACGCTGTTGAGAAGAACATTACAATGTATCTGTTCTTTTTTCCTCAGCCCTAGTGTTGTGGAATTTTGCTTATCATTTGACCGTCAACGCCAAAAATTAAAAAGGAGGACGTTTATGAAGAAGTTGAGCACATTATTCATTCTGATTGCTGTAGCGTTAATCTTGTCGGCCGGGCCAGTCATGGCCAAAGACACAGTAGTTATTTATACTTCTCTAGAAAATGAAGAAGTGGTGGAATACATCAAGCAGGCAAAAGAAGAACTGCCGGACCTTGATATAAAGGCAATTCGACTTTCCACAGGTGAACTGGGCGCCAGAATGCTGGCTGAAAAGAAT
>CAXMTO010000231.1:0-4967 GCA_964196355.1 uncultured Myxococcota bacterium | reverse complement strand
TATTTCATACGGATTCTTATTGGTCATCATATGAGTTCTGTGGTCTTAGTCCTTTATATCCAGAATACAAGGGAATAGGCTTTTTTACGCATGAGCTGAGGTATCCAGAGGTTGATTCACTCCAACCAACATTACAGTGGGAGTCATTTCCACGACAGAAAGATAAAGAAGCGGACAAGACTGGGCTACTGAGCAAAATTAGCAAAGTTACCTATGATCTTAAGATCTGGAAAATTGAAGATGATTTTCCAACGGAACTGGTCTATTCCAAACAATATTTAACCGAGTCTAAACATCAGATGGAGCAACCATTGGAGATTTCTACCAAATATTTCTGGAGTATGCGGGCAAGATTCGAGCTTGATGGTCAGCCCAGAGTGACTAAATGGTCATATTCAAGAGTGCCTATGCTTATGGGAGAGCCAGACCCCTGTGAATTTAATTATGTACCAAATCGAAATTATTTCCGTTTCATTACCCCTAATAAATAAAGTTTTAGCATAAGATTGCAAAAAACCATCATGTTGTACCTTCTATATGGCTTCGAAAATTCATGGTTTCCGTCATTAATAAATAATAATCTTGCCGATAGTTCCAATCGTGTTGACTGCGAGATGAAATTTTGAAATTGAAAAGTTGTGTTTACTGCTATGTATTCAATGTTCTGATGCCAGTTCAAAAGTTGTGATATCCACTTTCAAAAAGGGCGAATCCATTTCATCGGGTTTGCCTTTTTTGCATTTCTGTAAGAAATAAGATATATGTACTTGAAGTTAAGGTGCTTGAACTTGCGTTTATGGCAAGATATTTGTCATTTACGGCCTTCATATTCTTTATCACAAAGCGCTATACGGTATTTTAACAATAAGCGGAATTATCGTTTAATAAATAACATCAGGCTCTCACCAGATAACATTACAAATCGCATGTTATCCAGCATCTTTTTAACGGTAATAGCCAAGAAAAAAAGCTATATAATCACTGGTTAGGCGGGGCAACGTGACTGTTGAAGACTATCAACCATCGACCTATACGAGTGCAGAGAATGTTCAGCCTTGGGAAACGGTCGTTACCTGCTACTCGGCCGTTGATAGGTTCTTTCCGGCTTGTGGGTTGTTCGACCTGACGGAGGGGATGTATCACGGTAATCCCAAGACACCTTATGAACAGGCCGAGGCTAATCAGCTTAACTACCTGTTAGATCAGGTCAGATGCGGACCCGGCAGGCGCATATTGGACCTCGGTTGTGGTTACGGGACACTTTTGGAGCGAATCCGGCTGCGCGATGCGACGGGGGTTGGGATCACCATTTCCTCCGAACAAGTAAGGTACTGCCGCCAGAAGATGCTCGACGTCCACCTTCTCGACTACCGCGCGATAACAGACGAATGGGACCGAACTTTCGACGGTGTTATCGCCAACGGATCGATAGAACATTTTATTCAGCCGACCGATGCCGCTGCAGGGAGGCAGAACGATATTTATCGTCACCTTTTCGCCAAGGTTCATAGACTGATTGATCCCAATTCGACGGAGCGCTGGTTCGCCACGACGACGATTCACTTTGTTCGGAAGCCAACAGACCCGATAGGCCTACTGAGGAATCCCCTTGCATTCCGTTGGGGTTCGGATGATTTCCATTGGGCTATTCTGGAAAAGGGCTGGGGCGGGTATTACCCTGAGCTTGGACAGCTGCGCCGATGTGCGGAAGGGTATTTCGATTTGATTGAGGAAGTAGATGGGACCGAGGATTATCGTCTGACTTCCGAAGAATGGGTACGGCGGATGCGCCGGGCTTTACTATCCCGTAGGGTGGTGAAGATTGCGTTCTATTCTTTGCCGGTTTTGGTGCGATCCCCGGGTCAGTTCTTGACGCTGCTTGTGAGCCTTTTACTCAGCGAGTCATGGATCTGGCAATTTCGTACACCGAACCCGCCGACGCGGCTGTTACGGCAGACATGGGCGTATCGAGATCGGCCGTAGAGAAAGGGCAGGCATTCGAACGAGCCCCCTAACAAATGAATGAAGATGGACGAGCTATATCCTGCGGCTTCCTTGTAAGTTGGTTAATTTCCACTACCGTGCTCCTCACACTGGCCAGGGTTCTATCCGATCGCCACTTATGCCTGGCGTTCAAGATAACTGCAATAAAACACACGTATCATTTCCAAAGATTTCGTATGATACCGTTTTTTTAAAAAGGGCAAATCCATTTAACAGGATTTGAACCTTTGATTTTTATTGGAATTTAGGATATATGTAACTGGTGAAGATTGTTGTTCGCCTGAGATTATGGCAAGATATCTTTAATCAAGTCCATCTCTATTTTCCATCAATTCACCCCATCAATTAATGCCACAATGTGGAATATAACTATTTGAAATGTTCAACAATATACCATTTGATATACAAACTTCTTTATAATATAAGACTTAAAATTCATGAGGCTTTGCTCAAGTACAGCTGGCCTGGAAACGTTCGAGAACTTCAAAATGTTATTTATCGGCATTTCACTTTGAACCAGTTTGACATCACCCCACAAACCACGACAGGAAAAAGGAGGGATAAATGATTATCAACAAAGTAAAATATAAATTAATATCGGCCGCCACCGTATTGTTAAGTCTTACGTTATCGGCTTCCCTGGCATTTGCCAGCGGCGGTGGACCGGTTACAGCAGCCGAGCCCTTAGGTGTTGAGAAAGATGCAACTGTCTCTACTCAGAAGATCAACAAAGATCTGCTCAAAGTACTTCCCTTCAAAGACTCCCGCGATTTTGAAAATGCCCAAAAGGGGTTTATAGCCCGTGGAGAGAACGTAATCAAGGATGAGAAGGGGAACATCATATTCAGCACCAAGGAATTTGACTTTATGCAGGACTTGAAAAAGAAAGCCCCTGCTACGGTCAACCCAAGCCTTTGGCGTCAGATGCTGCTGGTTAATATTGCTGGCTTATTTAAAGTACATGAGCATATCTACCAGGTCCGTAACTATGATCTTTCCAACCTGACGATCATCGAGGGAAAAAGTGGTCTGATCATTATGGATCCGCTCGTCTCTGCAGAAGCGGCTAAAGCAGCACTTGATCTCTACTTTGAACATCGCCCTAAAAAACCGGTTGTAGCCGTGATCTATTCACACTCTCATGTTGATCATTTCGGTGGCGTGCGCGGTGTTGTTGATGAAGCCGATCTAAAGGCCGGCAAAGTGAAGATTTTTGCACCTTACGACTTTATGGAAAATGCCATTGCCGAGAATGTGATGGCGGGTAACGCTATGAGCCGCCGTGCTTCTTACATGTACGGCAATGTTCTTCCAAAAGACGTTAAAGGCAACATCGGAGCAGGTCTGGGTTCTACGACCTCTTCAGGGAATGTAACACTGATCACACCGACACATTTCATCACAGACGATTGGGAAGATCATGTCATAGATGGGCTGCATTTTGGATTTCAATTGACGCTGAATACTGAAGCTCCATCTGAAATGCATTACTACATCAAAGAGTATCGTGCATTATGTCCTGCCGAAAACGTCAACCACACCATGCACAATCTCTACACACTACGCGGGGCGAAAGTACGAGACTCAAGAGTTTGGGCAAAACACCTTGACAACATGCTTTTGAAATGGGGCGACCAATCTGACGTACTTTTTGCACCGCACCACTGGCCAAGTTGGGGCACCGAAGATATTAAAGAGCATGTTGCCAAACAGCGTGACACCTACAAATTCCTTCACGATCGCGTACTCCACCTGGCAAATCAAGGTTTTACCATGGATGAGATTGGCGATATGGTGAGACTGCCTGCAGAACTTGACAGCACCTGGGCAAGCCATGGCTACTACGGCAGTATTAGCCACAATGCGCGTGCAATCTACAACTTTTATTTGGGCTATTTTGACGGAAACCCTGCCCATCTTCATAAACTTCCACCAGAGCCTGCGGCAAAAAAATATGTCGAGTTTATGGGAGGAGCGGATAATACCATTAAGCAGGCCCAAAAAACCTATGACAATGGCGAATACCGTTGGACTGCGCAGGTTTTAAGCCATGTAGTTTTTGCAGATCCAGACAATCAGAAAGCGAAAGATCTCCTGGCTGACACTCTGGAACAGTTGGGATATGTGGCGGAGTCAGGCCCATGGCGTAACTTCTATCTCTCAGGCGCACGCGAGTTGCGGACCGGAGTCAAAGCTATGCCAACTCCAAATACCGCAAGCCCGGATATTATTCAAAACATGTCGGTAACGATGATGCTCGATTACATAGCAGTACGTCTTGATTCGGAAAAGGCTGCAGGCAAAAAGATGAAAATTGGATTTAACTTCACTGATGTCAACGAGCTCTATACCCTGTTTCTGGAGAACTCAACGCTCAATAATCGTGTTGGTCTTGAAGATGACGCCGAAAGCACCATTATAACCACCCGTGCAACACTCAATGAGATCCTACTGGGCAAATTGACTGTAGACCAAAGCTTAGAGAGCGGTGCAATCAAAGTTGAAGGCACTAAAGGTAAGTTCAAAGAGCTTCAGGGGATGTTGGTTAACTTTGAATTTTGGTTCAACATCGTAACTCCTTGATGTTACGTGTCAATAAGAATAATCTTCAAATATGATGCAGGCCGAGGCGCCAAGGCGCATTTTCAATGCATCTTCAGAAGCCAACAAATCGCTGCAGGCCGACTTCGGGTTCCGCGATCAGCGCGAAACCCGAAGCGCCGGAGCACTGACACTACAGATACCTGCTATAAAACACAAGTATCATGTCCATAAAAAATTGTTGTGATATCGTTTTTCAATAGGGGCAAATCCATTTCACCGGGTTTGCCTTTTTTGCAATTTTGTAAGAAATAAGATATATGTAATTGAAATTGAGATGCTTGAACCTGTGCTTTTGGCAAGTAAACACAACTTTGGGACATCTTTAAATTGTTGTGATATCCCTTCGATATCGAAGAAAC
>CAXMTO010000230.1:0-8393 GCA_964196355.1 uncultured Myxococcota bacterium | reverse complement strand
ACATTTAAATTTGGTTGAATTATTGGTTGTTCAGTTTCCAATGTACTAAGCAATGCATCCATGAGGGTTCCGATACTTTGCACAAGGAGCGCAACACTTGGCAATCGGATATGACCCAAAACCTACAAGAGCGAACTCGTTTTCATAATCGAAATAAGCAATTTGTCCGTATACCCCGACCATCATGAACTGTTTTTTCTCGGCGTCTATCACCCAAAATTGACTTCTGTAATTACCATTTGCAGCCATAAACTTGTATTGATCTGGAAATGCATCTTTTAACATCTGATTGGGTGTTACTAAATCAGTGAAAAATTCCTCTTCAACGATTTGCTCGCCTTTGTAGTTTTTACCTTTGTTCAGAACGAAAAGAGCAGCACGCGCGAAATCGGGCAGTGTCATACTTATGGCACCTTGTCCAATTGGCTGACCATAACCATCTGTGCCAAAACCAGCATCGTGTTCAGCACCAAGTTTCGACCAAAATTCCTCTTCAAAAAGTTCGGCAAGAGGTTTGCCAGATGATTCCTGTATGATCAGACCGAGAATTTCCGTCTGAATAGATGAGTAATTAAAAACTTCACCTGTGGGATTAACCTACACACATCTACAATTGTCGTAATCGGTCAAACCATTTATGGGATAAACATCAGCTTGCAACTTCAGAGTGAATGAATAACTCCTGTTGAGGAAGGGACATTGAGATTCTCTCATCGGTATTGAAAGTGTGTACCAATTTCAACCATACATCAGTTCTCGTTGCCAGCCAATCCTCATTCTTTACCCAACAATAAGCCATCATGTCAACTCCGGATGCTGTTGTGTTTACTACATGGGTAAATGGCGGGCTAGGTTCTTCTAATACCCGCTTATCCTCACTCATTACCTGGGTGAATACTTGCCTAGTTTGCTCAAGATCGCTGTCATTGCAAACACTCAACATTATTTCAATTCGCCGGTGCGGTATTTGACTGAAGTTTTTAATCACTGACGCCATAACTGCTGGTGTTGGGAGAGTAACGATTGTGCCATCGAATTGCTTAATGGTTACTCGAAAAGCATCAATTGCCGAGACAACCCCCAAAACACCACTGATTTCAACCATATGGCCGATAAAAAATGGTAGCTTAGGTAGAAAAGGAACCAGGAAAAATACAATAACAGACCCGATCAAGACGCCAGTAAGTGCCAGGGAGGCAACTCCCTGTACCGGAACCCCAATTCTTTCAAGGATCAACAGTACCATCACGACAAGAACGAATATATAGAGGGTCCCGAAAAACACCCTGATAAATCTCTTATTCTTGATGTGGGGATAGATGAACTTACCAGCAAGTCGATGGACAATGTAGATTACAAGCATTGCACCAAGAACCAGATATAAACTACCAGCAATCAGTGCCCCATAGTCGCCCAATTTGTCAAAAACAAGTACTGTCGTATCAGCGATTTCGTCGATTTTTTCTTCAACCGATATTCCTTCAGCCATTATGATCCTCCGCTATCTCTACATGGTAATCTATTCACAAAAACTAAGCTGTTTTGAACAATACGATACACCAAATTTATCAGAACCAGTACTTCTTCGTCCAGTTTATTTAATATGATCGCTTTTGAAGTAAGCTGAGCCCAATGTGGGTTCAGCTAATAAGATAAATGGGATTAATTTATATTCAATAATCATCATACTTATAGCATCATATGTTCAGGAAAAGCCTAAACGGAGTGTATGCCTGTCACTACTTGATCTTACCTCATATCACCTCTATTTTCTGGCTATGCATCTATACAGGTCAGGATGGTAGCTCTGACAGTAGACTTGAACATTTCCAACTCATAGTATGGCACCTTCGCCTAAGGTCTACAAGCCAGAATCAGAACTTAGATGTGGCAATCTTAACGCGCCTAATTCCCTTCTTTACGAGAGAGTAGTGGTTCATCACGGAGATATGTCTTGTCGGCAACTTCAAGATCGTTAGCAGTAATTATCGATTTCAAGGTTTTGACATATGTCATCCCTTTTTCTGAATAACTGCCAAGAGTCTCTACCAGAGTAAGACCGCTGACGTCTTTACCCTTGCCCGGAATCGAGCTGCATTGTCTGGCGGTCACCCGTCGCGGACCACGTGCCGGTGAAAGTTTTAACTTCTCCAGGCTTTGATTCCGTCGTTGGTGGAGGTGTCTGGCGATCACAGGCCGAGATTAACAGGACGTTTCAAAAGGAGAGATCCTGTTATGTCTAGACTTCAAATCAGAAGTGGGCCCTAAAAAATGAACAAGCCGCAAATGTGTTTCTTGGTAATCCTAACAATTTAAGACTGGTTGCAAATTGAGGGTCGGTTTCTAGTCTACCTGCACTACCATGTACTGGCCATTGTAAGGCTGATAGTAGGTACCACCGCACTGGTGTAAGATGCCCCCGTTGATCGTGACATTTGTACAGCCCATTGGCAGCGTCGCAGCGTATACAGCGGTTCGACGGATAGTACGCCTTCTGGTTCGGCGGGCTACTCCGGCATAGCTCACAGGAGTTAGCGGCCTGCCGATTCGAGCTTCGGCATTGTTGACTGTTTTTACCTGTTGTGGCAATGGGACATCGATTATAAGCCCCGCTATAAGTACACTGCAGCCGATGAGTATGGTTCTAGTCCTGTTTCTTTTTGTCATTACTCTCCCCCCTCTATAACTAGGTCTCCCATCCTGTTCGTATGGACTGCTTCCAATTTTTTAGCCCCTTCCGGCGCCTTAAAATCAAAAAAACCGGATACGATTTGAGGATTGGTATTCCAGTCTCGGAATCTGATAGCATATTGCGGTGCTCCGGTGATCCACTTGGTGGTAATAACATACTTCATGGGCAATGGATCACCCTCGGCACGAACCCACAATTGCCAGTCCACCTTAGCCTCTCGGAACGTCAGATAATGGCACTCGACATCGTTTACATACACCGTACCAAGATAGGCGCTGTTCACCACACTGTCAGAGAGTTCTTCAAAGGAACCCGTATAAAAAAGGCCATTGCAATGTAAATATTTGATAGGCAGACTAATAATACTACCAACTGAGTTTTGTGATTTTTTTGCCAGGTCGTCTGCTGCAAGCAACAATTGTGTTGCACCTAAAAAGCAAGTCCTAACAAAGGTCCATGGGTAATCGTGTCATATGCGAACCGTTCTGGAGTCCCAACTGTTCCGGTGCTGTAGTCAACTGACATCGCGCGATATTGAAACACCAGTGACAAATAGTCAGTAGCATCCCAAACAAACCCACCCTGCAGGTTCCATGTAAAATCCGACGCAATGCCAAAGCCTCCGATATCACCCTTAAGAATCACATGGCAACTATCTGAAATTTGTGGTATCCATCGAACTCCGACGACCGGATCAACCCAGTCCGCTGTGTTCTCGACAACCTTTGAACCATTGACTTCAAGCTCAACATCGATATACCCTATCTGTTCAGTTCCGTCTCGATGTGCGTCGCGCCACTCCTGCAACACTCACCGGCGATACTGGACGCCCGACTCTAGCCTCAGCCGTTGAGATAAAGCTCTCCACGCTGGGGATCGAAAGGCGTTCTCCGAGTTCAAATCCAACAATACAGGTGATTCCAGCAAGTAAAAAGAAGGTAAATCGTTTTAACAAAATCATTTTCCACCTCCAGTGGTAAAGTTCTTGGGTAAATCAGCCATCTCGGCAATATCTTTAAGGTCAATTTTTTTGGCCTTTGTTGGGTTTTTGAAAGTGAAATCGTTCGCTGCGACATCGTTTCCGGTTTTCCAATCACTGAACTGGATGCTGTATTGAGGGCCTTCGGCAACGATCTTTGAGGTTATGACATATCGGCAGGGATAAGGATTGTCCCCTTGGGCGATCCATATTTGCCAATCGACGTTTTTGTTACGAAACGCAAAGTGATCGCATTCAGTGCCGCCGATCACGCCGCTGCCAATGTCTTTTACCTCGATCACCGCGGCCATCAACTCATCGTTGACATTTGTCATTAGCAAATCTGCTGCCGGAAGAGGCCTGTTATGTTTGTCCTGAAGCTCATCAATAAGATGATCAATAGTACCGGGGATGTCGAGCTGAGCGTAGAGATTGGTGTTCTTGCCCAACATTGTCAGTGTCTTAGCGTCAAAAAACATCTCGACATCGGTGAAACCGCCGGAATGTGTGGCATGTATTTTATCCGGCCGGTTAAGAATCACCATGCCCGAACTCGCCAGCGCGATTTTCTGATGCTCTGCTGTGACGACTTCGAGGTTGGCATCATAGGAGAACGAAATGGCCTTTTGTGACGCCATGTAATCGGACATAGCTTTGACTAGAGCCCTGGCGTCTGCCTCATCAGCTAACGCCCCTATGGGTGCGTACAATCCTAGTACCAAGGTTAGCGCAGCAACGGATATGCTGGCCATGGAGACTTTCGCAAATCTTCGGGTTAACTTCTTCATCTGTGTGGACCTCCTATAGAGTTGTTGGATCATTGGTATACATTCAACAGCTGGTCAGCATGTCGGCTCCCGACTGGCATCGAAGATAACCTATTGGAAGAGCCAACGTTGAATGTACTCCCGCCCTCAGTGATTCTGCGGGGGGCAATCGGATTTTATCCGAAAACCGCGATTAAATTGCCAGGTCAAAAATACGACCTATGTCTTTGTCTCGAACTACCTAGCAGAAGGTTGAGAAACTCAGAATAGATATCCCTTCCCTGCTAAAACCAAGAATGAATTACTCCAGTAAAAAGAACGAAGGTGAGAAAGAACTAACCGTCAGGGAGTTGGTGACTCGTTTAGCTTTTTCGACTAAACCCCGTAAGCCTTTTTGGAAATAGAGTGTTGGCACTCTATCACCGCCGTTCTTGAGCATGGATTCTACGCCCAAGAGCTCAAAGCCTAGCTTTTTCATAAAGTAAGTCTTCTCTGGATACAATCAAGAACATTTTTTTACCATCCTTGGGCGTCAATTCACCTTATATCGCAGCGTTATCCTGATAATTTTCAGCCTTCCGATAGAGTCCCCCGGCCCTCACCCTGCCTAATGTCGGATTTATGGGAGAGAGGGGATCACTTAGAGGGTAAGAGTTAGTCTATAGATGCACCTCTTCAAAAAATATCAAGGAGGCCATTATTACGCATTGGTTCGATCCTCCCATCTGCATTAACCTCAGGAATTCGGGTTGCATCATGGAGTTCCTATAAAGAGATATATGCTCGACATCCCTTCCTGTGAATAGCCATAACCGATGAAAGCCGGGCCAAGAGGAGTCTCACCACCAAGATAGACAGCAATCGAATTCTGCCAGCCCTCCAGTTCGAGCTCGGAATACCTGCCGTCGACTTTGCCAGTTTCCAGGGCAATTCCTAAACGCATATCTCCACGAAGGCCAATGGGTAAATGCCCGAGTATTTTTTCAGCTCGGACGCTCCCGTAGTAGAGAGAATCCCCAATGATCTGGTCGGGCATGATGGCCGTATGCACTGGCACTTCTGGGCGAATGGGAACAAGGGTGTGGTTTAATCAAAAAAGCTATAAAACTGAATCCTTATATTCGTGCTTATAATTACTATGTTTTATGCTGGAATTGGATCCGGAAAAAGGAATATGAGAAAGCCTACACAGAGACCTTGAATTTCAGACTTCCTGAAATATTTTGGGATCCACTAAATAGAGCCGTAACTTTAGGGCTTTTAGGACGAGTAGAAGAGGCTAAGAAAAATGTAATTGAGTTATTGAAGTTGAAACCAAATTTTAATGCTCGCGGCCGAAGCTTGATCCGGAATTTAATAAAATCTGATGAGCTAGTCGAGCAATTCATCGAGAGTTTAGAAAAAGCTGACCTTTACCTGGATTGAAACCATTTGTGGATTTGTTTATCGATCCATAAGTGCCTCCTTCTGTCTCCCGCCTAGAATTACTCTTGAAACCCCTGATTTAACATGATTCTCAGCACTATGAAAAATGTTGTGATAGTTTAAGATATTGTACTGGCAAGGTTAAACGTTAATAGATAGGCAGCAACGAAACATTCTTTCTGAGCACCCGAACAAAGCTCTTGCCACATTTTTTCAGAAAAAGAAGTTCAAACCTGGGTCGGTACCACTTGACCTTATCTGTACATCTCTCCCTCTTCACCGAGTGTATGCCTACCTCTACTTGATATTTCTGTTATGAGTTTCTGGTTCTCAGGAGGTCGAATGCCTGACACATTTTGACTTGCTGCCCGTCCGAGATGGTTCCAGAGAGTCAATCAAGGTGATTCTGGAACCATCTGGGATGACAGAACACTTTTCCCCCTGTTAGGCTATTCTGGGTAATATTGGTTGTCTAAAAGTCAAAAACACCTTTTTATGTCGTTAGGTTTTCAAGGGGACTTCCTAAGTACATTAACAGGAAACACCTTCCGTAGAGGTGTAATATATCAAGGATTACCTTCGGTTTGGCAATATTCAACTTAATGATAGTCTAGATATGATTTAAAAACCCACAAAGACGCCAAAATCAGTGCCAATGTCAACCAAGCCAGGAACTTTCTGTCTGTAACAACGTGTTTCAACTCCATTGCAATACCCCATACCCTTTGGTGCTATCAAAATAACATGAAGTCAATCACTGTCTACATGAAACATATCATTGAATTGGTGCTGTCAGCTGGGCTGCACGAACAAGAAATCGGAAGCCAACTCCTTTGTTTTTAAACTCTTCATCCAAAATCTCCGGGCTCCCCTTAAAATCTGCTTCAAGCATTCGTGAAACACTCTCTCCGAATGCTTTATCGACGACCAAAAGGGTAATTTCAAAATTCAGCCGAAACGATCGATTGTCAAAGTTGGCGGTACCTATGGTGGCCATATCATCATCGACCAAAACAACTTTTTGGTGCAGGAATCCCTTCTCAAACCAAAACAGAGCGACACCTATACGTTTAAGATCTTTAATATATGCCCAATGGGTAAGGTTAACTAAAGGGTTATCTGTTTTTCGAGGAATCAGAATTCTCACATCCACTCCGCGCAATACTGCGAGGTGCAGAGCAGTGATAAATTGTTCGTCGGGAACGAAATATGGACTTGCTATCCACAGGCGAGTTTTGGCGCTCTGAATAGCTTTCATAAACAAAAGAGTGCAGGTTTCAAACTCATCTGCCGGCCCAGAGGGCAGGGCTAATGCGGCAACAGGGTTACGGGCTGTAGATTTTTCCGGTACCCAATTCAAATTTAATATTTCATCTGCTGCCCAATGATAGTCCTCTACAAAAGAGATTTGAATTGATTGCGCAGCTGGTCCGGCAACACGAACATGGGTGTCGCGCCATTTTCCAATGGCACCTCTTCCCAGATACTCATCTCCAACATTGTGGCCTCCCACCCATGCCTCTTTGCCATCAACGACAACAATCTTGCGATGATTTCTAAAATTTACCTGAAAACGATTGGTACGCCCCTTGGTCGTGTTGAATTTATGAGCTTTTACCCCGGCTGACAGCAGGTCCGACACGTACTGATCAGGGAGTCCCATGCTGCCGACTTCATCATAAAGGAAATATATCCGGACTCCTTCTCTTGCTCTCTTCATCATTCTATCTTTGAGTTCATTCCCCAAGCCATCGGCCTTAACAATATAAAATTGTACAAGTATATAATGTTGAGCACGATCAATGCCTTCGAAGATAGAATCGAATGTTGCTTCACCATCTATCAGGAGTTCTGCTTCATTACCCACGGTAACTGGAAAGTTCGCGAGTTTCTCAACCGGCATAGCCTCTTGCCGATCTGGAGAAAGAATCAGCTTATGTTCTTTCAGCTGTTCAATATATTTACTGGTCATTCGTCCCGTCTCAGCTTTATCTTCTCGAAGCAACTTGACGAAACCATGAAACTTACTGCGCCCAAATACCCAGAAGGCGGGGACGGCCACATAAGGGAATGTTATAAGCCCTAAAGCCCAGGCAATAGCCCCCTGTGGTGTACGGGATTCCATAATTGCTTTAACTGCACTAACAAGACCCAGTAAGTGTAGGATGGAAGCGATAATGGCAAATAATTCTAAATTCATTGACATACCCCTTTCGGGAAAATGAAAGTTAAAAATCTAACACCGGTAAACGGTAAAAAAATCCTGTACTCTTTTCCGTACTCACTTGAGGGGTATAAGTACTTTGGTGGTATATGTAACCACATAATTTCAAAATACATTCCTCAGTTTCTTGTTTTTTATTACAGAAGTTCAGGAGTAAGGTACTAACCCGGATTTCTCACCAGCAAAGATGATTACATATTCAAGAAGCACCCCAGTGAACTATAGTAGTCTATGTTTGCAGGGGTTGCGACGCGGAAGATGTGATCATATCTGCTGGCCTTTGGTGAACATTGTGTGGGATTTTTC
>CAXMTO010000229.1:0-2665 GCA_964196355.1 uncultured Myxococcota bacterium | reverse complement strand
TGGGAAGATGTGGCTCAAAGCGGTGGATACGCCAGCCTTCTGTGCATCGGTAGTACCGGACTGGAAGGTAACGATAGCCCATTCGGTATTCCCTTTTTTCCAACTGGCACCCAGATCTCCAGCGACCCAGAACTTCACACCAGCGAGATCGGTGTCCCCGTAATGGCCTTTGTTAACTTTATAGGCCATGTTGAACTTGCAGAAGTGCTCTGCACCGTGTTCGGTGTGTTTTAAGGCCGGTTCGGTGTTGAAGTAGCAGGGACAGAACATCGGACAGCTACAGGCTTCAATAACGGTACCGTTGAAGTGCCAGTCTATATCTTTGGTCGCAAACGACATAGGCGAAGCCACGAGTAAGACGGCAAAGACCATTATCGCGGAACCAGTAAATATATAAGTTTTGTAATTGCGCATTGTATTCCTCCTTGTTGATCAGGTCTTTCCTGACACCTTAAGGTGATAACCCCTTGATTCGTTGGTGTGGAACTTCTACTGAATGATGAACGAGATCTAGTTGTAAATCAGATTCTCAAGAGATATCTCGAACTCCCGTTGGGTTGCGTTATACCTGACAGAATAAACAGTAGGGTAGTATCCATTTTTGGCGTAAGTTCTTGGAAGTTTGATTCGATCCGTAGTATTCGGCTTCGTCTCAAGGAAAGCTTTCGTCATCATTGGCTCCAAGAAAACCATCTGTCCATCGTAAAAACCATATATGAAAGTCTTCGTAAAGGGCTGTTGGTTGAACTCAGAAGATGAGGGGTCGATTGCGTGGGCGCCCATCCGCGGTACTTCCGTGCCCTTTGGCAGGATATATCCTTCAGGCATGTATTCTGGCGCAGGCGCCTTGTGAGCCCTTGCGAGATCTTCTCCTTTTGCCGTGATCTTTTCCTTCTCCGCTTGGCCGATCATGTAGAAATGAAAATCAAAGTGGGGTGTATTGTAGATGCCATTTGGAATATGCCCCCTCGGATTCCAGTCAATCCCTATGTGGTCATATCCTGAGATGGCTGCTTCCTTAGGCAGGGGTATGATGGTTTCCCACCCGGTCACGTCATGAGGCGGTTCCGCCTGTAAACCCGTCAGAGCGATTTCTGACATTCTCAAGCCAATGGCTATTGGTTTCCCGCTAACATCTAGCGTTGTGAACGCATAAGCGTTGCCTCCTCCTAAGTCTCGAGGCGGTCCATTATGTGTCATTGCCGTTGGGCCCAGATTCCTGGACTCTGAACATCCAAGGATGAAGGCCATCACCATAGTTGCTATCACGAATATTAATGATCCTCTATTTACAATTTTATATTTAATCATTTCAGTGCTCCTAGTTTTATTCCGCATTGTCGCTTTTCCGGTATCCTACTGGTGATGTAGTTATGTCCCATAGTTCGTCTTCCGACATTCCAGCATTATCAATATGGGCTTTGAAAAAAATAGTATAATTATTCCTCCCTTTCGGGGTTTCAGTGTAAATACTTACCAAAAAATACGACAATGTGGTATATTGTCAAGAGGTCGGTAAATTATTAATTTAAACTCAACTTTCTGGGCTTAATTTGGGAAACAAAAAAATGATATTATCAACTGAAATGATAAAGAAGAAAAACTGGATAGGCTTTGCTTGAGATATCTTATCAGAATAACCAGATATCATGTCACTATTGATATATATCGTAAAATCCATAAAAAATCAAAAAGGCAAACCTTCCAAAAAGGGTTTGCCCTATCGCGAAAAGGATATCACAATCTTTTAAGGCATCAGAAACCTGTCCAATATTGAAGCAGTCGCCATAACTATGGCTTGGTGATATGGTATTCTGGTATCTCAGAAAATTCAGGTGCTTGATACTTGCTCGGTATTGCAGGTATCTCAGATTTGTAGCTTGATCTCAAAACCCAATATGTTATGGTGTACATAAAAAAGAAACGTGTGGAATTGAATCGATTATCCACACTTTTTAATGAATTAACTTGATTGAATAATGACAGCTTCGGGAGGCCGACAATGGAAAGTGTTGACCGGTTATCTTTTGTTGGCCTGACCCGGGAAAAATCCGGGTTAAGTCGATTTCAGCCCAACAGGCACATTGGGACCGAGTAGACATTCAACATAGTGTTGTTTTTTAGTATCTTGATGGCCGAAAACAGGATGCAGGTTTATATCCGGGGAGTATTTACTTGCGGGAACTTTGCGACCCAGCGCTTCAGCCATCGCTCTTACATGGTGAGGACCGGCGCCACAGCAAATACCGATATAATTAACTCCCATGTCCCGTGCTTTTACGGTAAAATCCGCCATTTCAAACCGGGTTAACAAAAAAGGATCCAGCGCTACCGGGAATGCGTTTTTGGAATTTTCTAATCTCAGATCAAAAAAACAAGGTTCTTTCGGCGTTGTTCGATAGGGAACCGGCAGTACCGCCACATGGCCTTGAACTTTATCTCGAACTCTTTGAACAATTGGCATGAGGGTTTCAGGACCTCGGCCACAGTTAAGACCGACAACGTCGGCACCATTTTTTTCTAGTATTCTGCAAGCTTCCTCCCAGCTATATCCGTCGCAGCTCTTTTCATGAACCGTTGTAAAGGTAATCACGGCCGGGAATCCAGCGTCCTTTATAACTTCTAACGCAATAGAGGCTTCACCCAAGTGGCTAAACGTTTCAGC
>CAXMTO010000228.1:0-6269 GCA_964196355.1 uncultured Myxococcota bacterium | reverse complement strand
CAGGAATCGACCATTCTCAGTTTTCATACCACTCTATTACATCAAGGTATGGTCATAGTCGGCCTCCCCTATTCGTTTGCAGGGCAGATGGACAATAGCGAAATTACTGGCGGCTCACCCTATGGTGCCTCGACGATTGCCGGAACAAAGGGAGAACGGCAACCCACGGAAAATGATCTAGCCGGTGCCCGCTTTCAGGGCAACCATGTCGCCCTGATTGCCGCCAAACTGAGCAAATAATACAAAGCCGGTTACTACCAAACAACTTTGCTTTCATCAATACGGACGATGGGATGGATGCATCGTCCGTATTGCTTCAACCGGAAACAGGCTAAAATTGTGACAGTACCAGAAGATTGACCAGCCTGTTGTTGCTACCTGGATATTGTTATTGCTGGCAAATGATCGGTTGCGCAGCTGTTTGCAGCCCACATCGCTGAACGCCACCCACTCGGTAGAGAAAACCATGAATAAAGTGCTCATTAATTTCGCCCATCCGGCTCAAACACGTTCAAAAATTAACCGTGCGCTTCGTGCGGCTGTTGAAGGTCTGGAGGATGTCACCGTCAATGATCTTTATGCATCATATCCGGATTTTCTGATCGATGTGAAAAGAGAACAAAAACTCTGCGAGAATCATGACGTAATAATTTTTCAGCACCCATTCTATTGGTACTCAACACCAGCGATCATGAAAGAATGGCTGGACCTGGTACTTCAGCATGGTTGGGCGTATGGATCAGAGGGTAAGGCACTCGAAGGTAAGTTTTTCCTGCAGGCGATCACTGCAGGCGGTGACGACAGCACCTACCAAAAAAATGGTTATAACGAATTTACCATTGGCGAACTCACCTCTCCATATCGTGCTACCGCAAAGCTCTGCAACATGGTGTGGCTTCCTCCATTCACAATTCTTGGTATTCATCGGGGGTTGCCTGATGAGCACATTAAAGTTCATGCAGAGGATTATCGCCGTGTGGTCATCGCCCTGCGGGATGAAACTATAGATGTTAAGAAAGTACAGCAGGGGCAATATCTCAACAGCGATCTCAATTCAACGATCAGGAGGCCATAAAAAATGGAACAATTCCTCCTTCAGCTCTTTATTTTCCTGGCAGCTGCAGCCATTTCCGTTCCTATTGCAAAGAAGTTAGGTCTCGGCTCGGTACTCGGCTATCTCATCGCAGGTATCCTCATCGGCCCCTTCTGTCTCTCTTTGATTGGGGACATTGAAGAAGTTATGCATTTCACTGAGTTTGGCGTCGTGATGATGCTTTTTCTGGTCGGGCTCGAACTCAAGCCATCTCTGCTCTGGCAGATGCGCACCCCCATACTGGGAATGGGGGGTGCACAGGTTGTCGCCTCGAGTGCTCTCATCGGCGGTGTATCCTTGATTTTTCTGCCCTGGCAACAGGCATTATCCATCGGTCTTATCCTCTCCCTCTCCTCTACAGCGATAGTTCTGCAAACTTTGCGGGAAAAGGGATTGATGAATACCGCCCCTGGCAGGTCCATCTTTTCAGTTCTTCTTTTCCAGGATCTGGCTGTTATTCCGATGCTTGCGATTCTGCCGCTTCTGGCCACCGTCGCCATGCATGACGACGGTCATCATGCATCGGTGTTTTTTGATATTGCCTCACTGCCGGGCTACATGCGAATTGCCGTTACACTCCTGGCGATTCTTTCTGTTTTTCTTCTTGGTAAATATGCAAGCCGACCGATATTCAGGACCATTGCAGCAACGCGAGTCAGAGAGATCTTTGTTGCTGCTGCGCTCGCCCTTGTCGTCGGTATATCTTTACTGATGACGGCTGTTGGACTTTCCCCTGCCCTGGGAACGTTTCTTGCGGGTGTTGTCCTGGCCGACAGCGAATACCGCCATGAGCTTGAGAGTGATATAGAACCGTTTAAAGGGCTGTTACTGGGAATATTCTTCATTTCTATTGGGGCCAGTCTCAACTTTACGTTAATTGGTGAAAAAATCCTGCTGATAGCAGGACTCACTGCAGGGCTTATCGGTTTCAAATGGATGGTCCTGGCCTGTACTGGTTTTATCTTTAAAATGGCGAAAAACGAACGTTCCCTCTTTGCTATTGCCCTTGCCCAGGGAGGTGAATTTGCATTCGTTCTTTTCCAGTTTTCAAAGAGCAACGGTGTATTGGCCAATGAAACCATCGAGCCCCTGATTTCGGCGGTTGCAATCTCCATGTTCCTCGCGCCTCTCCTCTTTCTGGCATATGATAAGTTCGGTACAGGCAGTCAAGGAGATGAAGATGCCCAGAGTGAATCAGACGCAATTGATCATAGCGGACACAAAGTCATTCTTGCAGGATTCGGCCGTCTCGGGACTGACCTTGGTCGTTTTCTTATTTCTGCCGGCATCAAACCAGTCATCCTCGATCATGATGCGGCCAATGTGGATATTCTCAGAAAATTCGGATTCGAAGTGTACTACGGTGATATCACTCGTCTTGATCTGCTCGAAGCAGCCGGAGCTAATGAGGCTGAACTCCTGATAATCACCATCGGAGATATAGAGAAATCAAGGGAGTTGGTTAAATTAGCGGCGAAACACTACCCTCACCTTAAAATAGCGGTGAATGCTGCCGACCGTTCCTCTGCATACGAACTGATGGATCTGGGAATTACCCACATACGCAGGGAAACCTTCGGCAGTGCCCTGGCCCTTGGCCAGGATGCCCTGCAACTTCTTGGGTTCGACCCTTATGAAGCGCACCGATTGATGCGTATTTTTCGGAAAAACAACGAAGACACGATGCCAGAATTATACAAATTTCATCGTGAAGACGAGAAAAACTACATATCCATGTATCAGAAGCATAATGCAGACCTCGAGGAACTCATGACGCTCGATTTAAACATGGACATGGAAGAAATCGACAAAGCCTGGACTGCTGCAAACCCGGAAACATGAACAGTTTGAATCCTATTAATTCCATCATTTTGAAAGGGGCAAACAACAATTCAAAGTCAATCGATGACAAAGGTGATAAAGAGCTTAACACCCAAGGCGTTTTGTTTGTTAGGGAACACTAAACATCTTGATGTTCAAATGCTGCTTTCAGCAAGTAAAGATATCTTCTGGAAGTCTTTGTTGGGGTATACCTGTCGTATGATTAGCGCTTCTCCTGATAACCTGCAAAGATGCACGTCATTACAATGGAATATATTTGATTTGGCAACCTTTGCGATGAAGACCATCTGTCATGTTGATATGTTTTCCTGTACCTCTCTGATTTTCTATCAGCGAATTGTTCAACCCACCTTAAACTATAACTTCACAGGAACGATCTTGAATTAGAACCTCACTGCAGGAACCTGGGCAAAATAGCACAAGAGGCGGAAAATTGTATGGAAATGCTTAGAGTTTTGAAACATCAATAGGAAAAGATCTTTCTGTTATTGAACAAAATATATTGAAGAGGGCTTTGGTATGGCAACAAAGAATGAGAAAAATACAGTAACACCAAGTGATCTAAGTGCATTACTGGTAGAAAAACCCAACACAACATTGATAGATTTACTGCCTCCTGATCACTTTGAAAATGTGCGCATTCCAGGTTCTCATAACGCTTGTATCTTCTTTGTGACGTTTTTGGATGATCTGGCAGCAGTTGTTCCAAACAAAAATGAAAGGATCGTCGTTTATGGATCCAGCATACGGAGTCAAGATACAGGTATGGCTATTGAGAAGATGACCAGAGCCGGTTACCGGGATATTTACAAACTTGAGGGAGGGCTCGAAGCATGGCGTGAGGCTGGTTATGATTTTCATGGTAAATCACCTGAGAGTCCGGATGATCCACAAACTAAAATCTCACTCACTGATGCCACATATAATATTGATAAGAATCTTAGCAAAATTGAATGGGTCGGACGAAACCCGAACACCTGTCATGTTGGAACAGTAGAGATCTCGGAAGGCATAATATCTAGCAAGGAAGGAGACCTCGGCGGAATGATTGAAGTCGATATGGCTTCAATTAACAATGTCAATCTGGAAGGTGACGAGTTGCAGCCAGTACTGGAAGCACATCTTCGATCTGACGATTTTTTCTTTACCAGCGTGTTTCCAAAGGCCGTTCTTCACCTTAATGAGGTAATTCCTCTTGAGCCTGGGTGGCAGACAGCACCGAATTTTCATGTAAGTGGCGAATTGACCTTGCGAGGAGTCTCTGCATCACTTGATTTTGATACGACTGTGAGCTTGACAGATAATAACACGTTACTGTTGGAAGCCCATTTTGACATTGATAGAACTCGGTGGAATGTCATTTATGGGTCGACACGTTTTTTCGAGCACCTAGGAATGCACAAAGTTTTTGATTTGATAAGCCTGCAAATCAGTATTGTCGCTGTTCGCTGAATGGAAATATTTTACGTGAGATCTTATAAGATTTCTCCGAGCTGTATATGAGATTTTCTGGAAAAAGGTTAATCCTTCAGGCGCGGTTTCCAACTGTACATTATAACCTTCTCTCTACTAAAGTGACCGATAGTGTTGTGCTATTTTGCAAGCTGCCTAACATTTCCACTAAAGTGTTCTGCAAACATAATCTGGAACCATCAATAATTTACAGTGCTGCATTTGAAGCGGGTTTTCTCGAAATAATTTTGAGTTTTTAATTGTCCGAAAATGCTCCATTTAGGGCATGTTTTTTAGGAATGATCACATGCAAGCGGTTCAGTTCATCTCAGATATGCATATGGTTCTAGCTTATTCGCTTTAGCTGTTCCCATTTACTCATAAAACGGTTTATAATTTTTTCATGATCACTGCCGGAAGCTGAAGTTGAAAGGGTACCATTTGCCACCTTTTCTCAATATAGTGAAAAAAACAAATAATGAATATCTACAGATCATTAAAGGAATATTTGTTTTGTTCAATAGTGACTATTGTAATTATTTCAATGACATCCTGTACCCATCAAAAAAAGAACAAAAAAGCTGATACCATTAAAAACCATGATTTAAAAGAAAACCTTGTTCTTGTTCATGGCTTAACCAACAAACATCCATGGAGTGAATCTTTTCTGGAAAAAACTCTTTCTATATGGGGCTCGGGAAACGTCTTTGCTGTCTATACAAACAATTCTGAAATTATATATGAGAAGATAATTGATTCAAAAAATATGGTGTATTGCGGTGAAGATAATAAAAAAGCAGGGGATAAAAGTATTGATGAACAAGTTGACTTACTCCAGAAAAAGATTCAGCTACTTCAGAAGTCCAAAAAACTTCGGGAAAAATTTTATATAATAGCCCACAGTATGGGAGGACTTGTCGCTAGAAGATACATTTATAAATACCCTGACGTAGTGAAAGGTCTTGTCACACTTGGAACCCCCCACCACGGTTCTCCCCTTGCAGATAGTTTTAGGTGGACGGGTTTTTTTATAGGTGCAACAGATGCCATCGATAATTTACGCCCCTCCTACCTCAAAGAATTTAATCAGAAATTCCCGGTCAAATCTTCTCCCCTTGCAAAAAATGGCAAAATCTACACTATAAGAGGGGATTGTGACGGCATTGATTGCTTTGGGTGGGGAGGAGAACTTCTTTTCGGTTGGACTTTTATTACCCAAACCACCAATAAAGACAATGATGGCCTGGTTCCATTTGACTCAGCAATAATTGAAGGTGCTACCCATATATGGGATTTCCCTGATTTTGATCATTTTGATCTAGTGCAGCAACCTTCCGTCGCAGAAAAAGCATCGGAATATCTGATTAATAACTAAAAAACACACCGGATAATCCGGTGATTATCGCGTTCTTGCAGTCAACATCTCTCCTGAGGTTGACTTGTTAGTTCAAAAGATTTTTCCAGAGCATTGAGAGTTCCAGACCATCAATATTGTTTGGAATTATCAATAAATTTGTGTGCTCCATTTACAGCTGGTTTTCTGGAAGTAATTTTGAATTTTGAAAAGAGCCAGAATACTCCTTACTAGTCATGTTTTTTAAGCATGACCACGTAGTAACTGATGAGGAATAAGTTCATGAGTTAAGGTAGTATAGGGGAAATTTATTGACACAGTTGTTACTGATTTGTGGTGATATACCATGTGATGTATAACGGGGCAGGTTTATTTTGTTGATGGGAAGTCGAATGGCTCCGGTTAATGGTTGTTCTGGCATATATTTCATGGTAGCAGGTGGGGGCTTTTGAAAGGCGGCTTTGATCCCTGTTTTTGCCCCCCTGCTGTTTGCCATAAAAGCGATTACTTATCACCTCAACCGTAGAA
>CAXMTO010000227.1:0-3600 GCA_964196355.1 uncultured Myxococcota bacterium | reverse complement strand
ACACTATTCCCCCTAAGTAACAAAGTCCATAACATGTTGATTATTCAATAAATGTTCTTTTTGTTGCTTTTATAATAAATGCCGGGATTTTTTTGCCCCGGTTGGGATGCTGTGAAGTTACTGTTTAGAGTGGACGAGTGGTTTGCAGATCGGAATTTGAGGAGATACAGGAATAATCTTCACTGGTCCTCAACCAAGACAAACTAAGGTTACCAGAAAATATCTAAGCATTTAATGCAAAGCCTCTACCCAAGATAGGATCGATGAAATCTTGTTTGAATACAACTTGGGAAAGGTTCAATCTATCTTAGCAGCAAACCTGACATGTGCTACAGTGTGGTAATCATTTCTTGCATATGCATGGTTTTGATCGTGCTGCATGGGTACGTCTTTTTGTAGGATACGCAGCAGTTATGCAATTTAAACTGCAGCCTTAAACAGAACTATTTTTAGATCAGAGGTTGAAACGATGTCGGTTTTAGATAATTCAACGATACAACATTTTTCTTTACCCGGACTGGTTCATCAGACATTAGCAAGTTATAAAGACGGTCTCCAAAATACTGAAGTATGGATGCAAACAGTCGAACCGGGTGGCGAAACCCCAGTTCATTATCATGACTGTGAGGAGGTAATTGTTATTTTAAGGGGTTCCGGACAACTCTCGATTGACGGGAAAGTAATAGAGTTTGGCCCGGATTCAACGCTTATCATACCTCCTGATATAGTCCACCAACTAGCAAATAGTGGAACAGAAGAGATCGTCTTAATCGCTTCACTTTCATCAACACCAGCTAAGGTATTTACGCCAGATGGTGAGGAGTTGGTCTTGCCCTGGCAATCATAGAATCCAGAGGTAATAATATGATTAATTTAGGATTTATTCGGGTAAAGGGGATAGCACTGGCTGTAACTGATTTGGGTAGGGCCAACCGTTTTTATGGGGAAACCCTGGCGCTTCCACCGGACACCATTCGTAATATGGAATCCGCATATCTGATTGGTGACGCGATTGTGATGCTGAAAACGCAAGAGGAATGTGATGCAAAGCCCACGGAAGAATTAAACCCTCGCATCACCGTGGAAACCCACGATGCCTTCGCCACCGAAAATGCCTTAAAGGAGCGGGGGGTCGCTGTCTCAGACCCCGTCACTCTCTACGATGGCACTCCGATTGGCGCTTTCCTCGACAGCGAGGTAAACAAGATATGGTTTTGTTCCGTATCAGGCAAAAGTGGCATAGTTTAATTCTTGTTGTGCCTCGATTTTCGATTTAGCTAGCTATCAAGGCGGGCAGGTTTGAACTATAATTTATAGATTCGTCCAACCAACACTAGAAAAGGTTCATTACACAAACAAGAAGCTTGGTCCCGTGAAGCTGTTGGGAGATCAGGGCTGGACGATTTGCTAACGGGATCCAAAGGGATACGGGAATAAGATCAACCCACGAAGTCAGATTTCAAGCTGCAACCTCACAGGAAGAATCTTAATCCAAGACTTTCATCCTTAACCTGTCGGTTGGCAGAAGCAAAGTGAAGTGAGGTGAAACGGCGATTTGCTTATGTTAGATTTGAAAATATGTAAAATATGCTCGTAAATCAACAAATATTACCAGAACACAACCTATAACCCTATCACGACTACTTGATTTTTCTTCAAAATTCTGGAAAAACTTGACTAAGGGGTGAATATGCAACCATTGTCTTATGACGAACAATCAAAGATCACTCAAACGATCATCAAGGCTGCCGTTTTGATGCTGGAATTTGGAGCAGAAAGTGAACTTGTGGAACAAACGGCAAAAAGAGTTGGTCGAGCCTTAGGTGTTGATTCAATAGAATTATCGATGATTTCTTCTGCTATTGTTTTATCTACTCTATGTCAAAGTCAGTCTGTAACCACAACCCGTGAAATCTCCCATAGTCCCATAAACATGTCAGTCATATGTGATGTTCAAAATGTTGTTGCCGATTTAGAAAGAAATGCACGTAATGTGGAATATGTGCAGCAAGAATTAGAAAATGTTCAACCTAACTATTATAATCGGTGGCTTGTCGTTTTGATGATTGCCTCCTCATGCGCTTCATTTGCCTATTTGAATGGTGCGGATTTTGGTGCTTTCTCAAATACCTTTTTTGCTGCCGGTTTTGCGATGTTTGTCAGGCAAGTGTTAGCCCGCAAAAAAATTCTCTTGCCAATAAACTTCGGCATTACGGCCTTTGTTGCTACAATTATTGCGAGTTTCTGCCATGTTTTTGATTTTAGTTCAACTGTAAATATCGCTTTGTCATCAAGCATTCTCCTGCTGGTTCCCGGTTTTCCATTAACTAATTCAATGTTGGATGCAATAAAAGGATATTTAAAAATGGGATGGGGGCGATGGCTAAATGCTTTGCTATTAACTCTTACAACATCAATTGGTGTTACATTGGCACTCTCTGTTTTAAAAATGAAAGGTTGGTAAGATGGATACAACAATTTTAGACGTTATCATTAAAGCTGGGTTTGCAGCAGTTCCTGCTGTTGGTTTTGGAATGATCTTTAACGTCCCTCCAGCTACCCTTAAATTCTGTGCGCTTGGTGGAGCAATTGGATATACTTCACGAGAAATATTGATGTCATATGGTGGTATATCGATAGAACTTGGAACTTTTATTGCTTCGTTATTAGTCGGTATTACGGCACTTCTTTTGTCAAAAAGATATCTTATACCTCAACCTGTTTATGCGGTTGCCTCTATAATCCCAATGATTCCTGGAACCTGTGCGTTTACCGCTATGATTGCTTTGGTAGATATGAACTCCCATGGTGTGTCCCAAGAACTCATTTTCCTGTTCATTGAAAATGGATTAAAAGCTATATTTATTGTTGGAGCTATTAGTATCGGCCTTGCTTTGCCCTCTCTCAGTAACAAGCAGTTGCTTGTAGTTAAGAGAGCCAAACAAAATGATATACCAAATGAAAGCACTCTCGTTCAATGATTTCAGATTCTTGCCCAACCTACAGTTAAAGTTTAGCTTACTTAGGCTAAACAAAAGAAGATATCCAGCGGTAATCATAGGCACAGAAAAATATTTCTTTGGTCTACCTTATACCAGAATAAAACCGCCCTGAACGAGTGTGGGAAGGTTTAGGTGTTTCCTGTACATGTAATTATGAAGTTACCCTTAAAACCTAGCAACATAAAAACCTCTTTTTGACCTTTAGAAAAGCAAAATTTTCCTGACAAGAAAAATTATATTCCAGTCCCAGATGTTTCCAGTCGTGCCGAGATAAATCTACAACCTCGGAAATCCCGTTCACCGGGAAGAAATTGGTTATTGCTAGCCAGTGGGTGCGTACCAGCAATAGGTACAAGTCCCACCTGACCAAAGCTTAACCAGCGGGTCAGTAGTGAAGTCTGAGGGTAAACCCGGTAACGGGAGTCCGAAGCCAGATGGAACAAGAATGCAGGCTCTGTATTGAGCCCCGATAAATCTATGACCGTGGTCTAATAAGATAGCTTCTGAAGTATTTGAAGTGAAAGCCGACGGCCTCTGGAATCCGGAAGGCAGCAGACCTGAGAGCGCTAAGGTGAGTAATCAGGTCACCACCGGGGTC
>CAXMTO010000226.1:0-10856 GCA_964196355.1 uncultured Myxococcota bacterium | reverse complement strand
TCTTGTCAGTGAAAAGCTATGATGGTGAGAGAGGATGGTTGATAGTGTCGTGGCATCAGTCGCAATACCTAACAATAATCCCCAAGTGATCAGCAAAGATAATCTGGAAGCATCTTCTCCTTGAAGGTACTTCTATCCTGTTAGGATATTCTGGATGACCTTTATATTTTAAAAGCTCAAAAGACCTATTTATGTTGCTAGGTTCTCAGGACAACTTCTTCTTTGAATTTACAGTAGGAATATAATATTCCAGATTTTTCTTTATTACAAAATATTATCACTGGCTATCTAACATTTCAGCCAATATGCAAAATGTGAAAATTCAACAAATTATTCCATGATGCCTATACTGCTTAGATAGACTTTGACATGGTCTGCTAAAATTGGGATAAGGCTGACATTCTTGGGAGCGATTATGATGGTGTCGTCTCCTGCGACGGTACCCATGATCTGCTCAAATTTCTTGTCATCAATGAATTTGGCCACGGTCATTGCCGTACCCGGTTTGGTGTGCATCACAATCAGGTGACCGTTATGGTCAATGCAATGGACTAGAGATTCAAAAATATTTGAAGGGGGAGACACCACCTGCTGCCCCTGAGCGAATGTTTGAAGTGTATAAATGCTATTGCCCCTGTCATCCACTGATTTAACGGCATTGATTTTTTTCAAAGCCCGGGACACGGAAGACTGGGAGGTTGTCACTCCGATATCAGCAAAGGCCTCGACAAGCTGCTTCTGGTTGCCGGAAATGCCTTGGGACAGCAGCTGTTGTAAAAGTTCGGGAATTTTCATGGTGTTGAAGTCACAGGATTAATCATATTATTTGCATATTTATGCGCAAAAATATTTTTTTGCATAATTAATACATAAACACATTGACTAATTCAATATTTTTCTTCATAAGTAGATCCATTACAAAAAAATGATACATGGGTTCACATTAAAGGAGCCATAATGGCTAAAGAAAAAGTTGTACTTGCATATTCAGGAGGTCTTGACACCTCTGTTATTTTAAAGTGGCTGCTGGAAGAGGGGTATGAGGTGTTTGCCTATATGGCCAACATTGGTCAACAGGAAGATTTTGACGCCGCAGAACAAAAGGCGCTGAAAATTGGAGCCTCCAGGGTCTTTATTGAAGACTTGAGAAAAGAATTTGTAACCGATTATATCTTTCCGGTGTACAAAGCCAACGCCATCTATGAAGGCCGGTACCTTCTGGGTACGGCTATTGCCCGGCCGTTAATTTCAAAAAGACAGATTGAAATAGCCAAAGAGGTTAATGCCCAGTATGTTTCTCACGGTGCGACAGGAAAAGGTAACGACCAAGTCCGGTTTGAGCTGGCCTATTATGCCCTGAACCCGAAAATCAAAGTCATTGCACCCTGGAAGAACACGGAGTTTTTAGACACCTTCAAGGGCAGGACCGATCTTTTGGAGTATGCGGAAAAACATGATATCGCCACTAAACAAAGTGCTTCCAAACCCTATAGTGAAGATGACAATCTTTTGCACATTTCTCATGAAGCAGGCATCTTGGAAGATCCCGGCCATGAGGCAGAAGAAAATATTTATTCCCATACCGTTGCCCCGGAGAAGGCTCCTGACACTCCTACAAAGATCAAGCTTGAATTCAAGGACGGTGTGCCAGTCAAGGTGACCAACCTTGGTGATAATACCGTTAAAACAGACCCTCTGGAATTGTTCGAATACCTGAACCAGGTGGGAAGAGAAAACGGTATCGGTCGGCTTGACATGGTGGAAAACCGGTTTGTGGGTATAAAGTCCAGGGGGGTTTATGAAACA
This sequence comes from uncultured Myxococcota bacterium, assembly GCA_964196355.1. GTDB lineage: Bacteria > Desulfobacterota > Desulfobulbia > Desulfobulbales > Desulfocapsaceae > Desulfomarina. Next base: position 9,050 of record CAXMTO010000226.1, on the reverse strand, counting down.
CCAGGCGGTACCATCCTCCATCAAGCCCACATGGATATTGAGGGCATTGCCATGGACAGGGAGGTAATGAGACTTCGAGACATGCTGGCAGCCAAATTTTCTGAATTGGTATACAACGGTTTCTGGTTCAGCCCTGAAATGGACTTCCTCATGGTGGCCTTTGATAAGAGCCAGGAACTAATTGACGGTGAAGTCACCCTGAAACTTTACAAAGGCGTTGCCTACCCCGTGGCCCGAACAAGCCCCTCATCCCTGTATAACCAGGACCTGTCCTCCATGGATATCGAAGGTGGATATAATCAAGAAGATGCGGAAGGATTTATTAAAATCAACGCCATCCGCCTTATGGCCCACAGAAATATCGTGCAGAAAAACAAGTAACTACATCATTGTAGTTTCTGAAAGGGGAGAGCTCAACAGCTCTTCTCTTTTTTTTTGCCCACCGGTTTTTATCTGTCGGCAATAGGTTCTACTCTTTTTGATTTCGAATCCAGGGAAAAGGATCCATTTATCCTGACTGACCATCTGGACAGTCTTCCACGCATCCAAAAGATCATCAATGATGCGCACACCCCATCCTATGCCTTTTATTATTTTATGGATTACCTGGGCTAAAGCTCCATGGCTTGTACCCTGGATTACACATTTCAGGGCCAAAATGACCGGGCATATGGAAAGTACTCCCATTAGTGGCCCACTAATGCTGGGCAGGTCTTTTGAAGTAAAAAACAAGGATATTCAGAAATTGTTAGAAATGCCTTACAAAGCGACCCCCTACCAGCCAGTGTCCGCAATGGAAAAATAAAACGTTTATTTTTTTCTTATTGGACGATAAATAGTCTTGACATTATTCGTTCAAGTATATTATCTATCAAATAGTTTCTTTATGGAAGATTTAACCAAAGGTGCATTATGAGTAAAACAATTCTTGACTCCTTAGATTACGAGATCATTCATCTGCTCACAGAGGATGGACGCATGTCGATTGGTGAGATGGCCAAAAAGCTCGATGTTACAGCGCCGACTATTCGAAGCAGGATTAAAATTCTCGAGGAAAAAGGTTTGTTCAAAGTAGCAGGTCTTGTTGATCCGAGCCGACACCAAGACATGATAACAGGTTTGGTCTGTATGAGTATCCAGTCAAAAGGACAGATGGATACAATCATGAATGAAATATCCCGACTTCCAAACGTCGCATGGGCAGCGGTGGTTGCTGGACGTTACGATATTATTGCTGAGGTTGTTTGCATGGGAGGGATGGACGAATTAAGTCAATTTACCACTGAAACGATTCTAAGTATTAGCAATGTTGTTAGAAGTGAAACATTTATCATTATGAAATCCAGCCAAAACTGGCTTCACCTACCTGAAGGTGGTGGAAAACGTAACCAAACAGAAAATGAAGAATAACCTGGGGCGAAATGAAGAAATTATTAGGATTTTCGGGAATTGCATCAATGGTGATTCTTTTTGTCCTTAGCGGTATCGTCTAAGAAGGGACCCTTGACGAAATTGCCAAAAGAGGAGAACTTCATCTTGAGAAACTGCCTACCATTATCAAAATTTGAGTGCGACATATGCCTGTCCACCTAAAGGATCACGACTGATGTGCAGGCTAAAGTATATCAGGTCTTATATCCAAATACTGGCCATAATTTGAATTCGATAGAAATCTGCGAACCCTATATTAAAACAACTTTCTATCACCTAACTTAACCAAAATTTGCATGAGGATAACAAGATGAACATTGCTGTATTGGGCTCGGGAAATGGTGGCTGCGCCATCGCATTCGACTGCGCCGCCCACGGACATAAGGTCAGTCTCTTTGATTTCGAACAATTTCCGGAGAGTATCAAGGCTGTCCAAGACAATGGAGGTATCTACTGCGAGGGTGTCCTGGAAGGATTCCAGCAGGTGGCCTATTCAGGGCATGAGATTGAAAAAGCTTTGGACGGGGCTGATATCATCTATGCCGTTGGCCCGGCATACAGCACCAAATCCTTTGCCGAAGTCTGTAAGCCACACCTCAAAAAAGGGCAGATCGTGATCGTGTGCCCAAGCTCGTGCGGGGGCAGTCTCGAGTTTAAAAACGGCGCTGGGTTGGAACTAAGGGATGAAGAGATCATTGTGGCGGAAACTTCGACGTTGCCGTATGCCGTTCGATTGCTTGAACCTGGTAAACTCAGGATTTTTAACAAGCTCAAATCAGGGTTATTTCTGGCTGCGGTTCCTGCGCACAACACAAATTATGTGATGGAGCAGCTACGAGATGTCTATCCAGCAATGATCGCGGCAAAGAATATCCTTCAGACCAGCTTGCAGAATGGCAACCCGATCATCCATCCCGCTGTTACACTCATGAATGTGGCTTTAATCGAACGTCCCAACTGCGATTTCGATTTTTATCAGGAGGGTGTTACTCCTGCGGTCGGTAGGTTGATGGAAGGGGTTGATAGAGAGCGAATCGCCATTGGAAACAAGTTGGGCGTGAAGGTCGTTCCCGACCCTGAATTAGGCGTTATCCAGGGCTATATGACAGAAGCCACCTATGACACCGGATTTAACACCGCGCCAGGATTCCAAGGGGTCAAAGCTCAAACTGATCTGGATTACCGGTATTTCAATGAGGATGTGGGGTATGGTCTGGTGTTTTTCCAAAAACTTGCAAAGCAGGTCGGGATGGAAACACCGGTTATATCTGCGGTGATCACAATAGCTTCTCTATTGATGAAACGAGATTATTTGGGTGAAGCCATTCGCACAATGGAAACTTTAGGACTTTCAAATTACACGGCAGAAGAATTGGAGAAACTGTTGGCCTAATAAAGATAAGTTTTCAGCTCAAATATTTTATAGGTTCCTGTCGTAATTTGTCTAGTATTTGTTTTACGAAAACAATCTGTAAGGCACTAAAGGAGGTTTTAGCAATGGAGCGGAAAATTGCTCTTATGGGTTATGGAATGCAGGGGAAAGCCTGCGTCTATGATCTTATCAATCATGGTGAATTTGACGAACTGGTGATAGTTGATTGCTACGAAGACTTTCTTGATGACATTAATTCACTAGAAGACTCCAGGGTGAAAGGCGCCCATATTGACGGAACAGACCTGGTCAAAATCCGCGAGCTTCTCCAGCCCACCACGCTTGTTATTGAGTTTTTTCCTCCCCATCTCACCCTTCCGATGGTTGAACTGGCTATTGATTGTAATTGTCATGTTATCACCTCAAGTTATATCAATAACCCGGCCTATGCTGCTCAGCCAGGATTCGCCGAAAGACTTGAGTTGCTTGATCAAAAAGCCCGCCAAAAGGGCCTTGTTATTCTGGAGGAGTTCGGCATGGACCCTGGGATCGACTTAGCCATGGGCCAAAGGGTAGTGGATTCTTTCGATGAGATCCATGCCCTTCATTCCTACGGTGCTGGGTTTCCGGAGTTGCAATCAGCAAACAACCCTCTGAGGTATAAATTCAGCTGGTCGGTTATAGGAGTTATCCGCTCTCATCTACGACCAGCCAAGTATCTTGACAACAGTAAGGTTAGGACTATTGAGGCTGGCTCGATATTCACCTCTGAGAATCTTCACCTCCTGGATATTCAAGGTTTAGGAGATACACTTGAGTGCTTTTACAACGGCAACTCAACTCAATACGTTGATCACTTCGGTATACGAAAGACTATTAAAAGTATGGGCCGCTACATCTGTCGCTGGCCCGGCCACGGTGCATTTTGGGACAAGATGGCTCGATGCGGCTTTTTGAGCGACCAACCGATCCAGGTAGGTGAACAGTTGGTGAAACCCGAGGAGTTTTGTGCCTCACTTTTGGGAAATCAAGAACAGTTTTATTACCAAAAAGATGAAAGCGATGTCGCTCTCCTCCGTGTCGATGGCAGAGGGCTTATAGATGGGCAGCCCAAGCAGGTGCTGATGCAGTCCATCGTTTACCATGATCAAATTTCTGGTTTTTCTGCTATGCAGCAGACAGTTGGATTTCCCATGGCCATTGGAAGTATGATGATCCTTGACGGAAAGATTAAAAAACTGGGAAGAACAATGCCCATGGAAGTCCCCCTTGACTTTTTCTTCAGTGAGCTAGACAGACGCGGCATCCATTGTGAAACGATCATAAGTGATTGGGATGGCAACCTGAACCAATGATCTGAGTGTTTTTTATTGATTGATCTCTGCTGGTTAGCAGTTGATGGTTTTGCATTATCAGTGCATGAAAATATTGAAGGAGGCAAATACATGCAGTCCCAAACGCCATTTCTGGGGATTCTGTGCTGGGAAGAAGGGGGGAACCCTAAAGGACTTGAGCAGTTGGAAAGTCTCCCCGGCAACAGTACGAACCCTTTAACATATTCTTTTCCTGTCCTATTTAAAAGAGTTGCTGGTGCAAATTACCAGTCGGTTCTGGTTTACCCAGATTATCGACTTGTTGACGCTATGGTGAAAGCAGCAGAACCGATGATCGATCAAGGTGTCAAAGCAATTATAACAAGTTGCGGCTTCAATGCCATTTTTCAAAAAGAGCTTGCAGATGCCCTCAAAGTTCCCGTTTATACTTCAGCCTTGCTACAGATACCGTTTGTTCGTGCCTCCCTGGGAAGGCAAAAGCTGCTGGTCATTACCGCCTCAAAACAAGACCTCAAGCCTAAACATTTCCATGCAGCAGGTGTAACGGATATGCATGGAATCGAAATATACGGTATGGAAGAGATGCCGGAATGGAGCAAAATCAGTCGTTCTCCAAACGAGCCTCTTTCAATGGAAAAAGTGGAAAATGAAGTAGTTTCATTGGCAGCAGGTGCAAAACAAGAGCACCCTGATCTAGGAGCAATCCTGCTCGAGTGCACTGATTTGCCTCCTTTTGCGGATGCTGTTCGAAAAGCTCTTAATCTGCAGGTTTATGACTTGTTGACGATGGTTGCATTGATTTACAAATCATTTTCTAAAGAAATTTTAGGGGGATAGGTCGGGAGGTAACGCTGCACTGGTTTCTCGGTTTATTAATCGAGATTATTGGTGTGGATCCAAGTAAACGATGAAAACATTGAGGTTTACAAAGTTAGATACCAATCAAAAGCATTTTTTAAAAGGAGGGAAATAATAGGGAATTACATTATCGGAATCCGGAACTGGTGATGGCTTTTACCAATGAATTTTATGATAAAAGCCAAGCGATTCAAGAGAATAACTTTAACTTCGTAAGAGGAGAAATACGTTATGGAAATAGATTATGGCATTCTTTCATTATTACCACCTTTACTGGCAATTATTATGGCAATGATCACCAAACAAGTCATATTGTCTCTTTTTGCCGGTGTCTGGGTTGCTGCTACAATGATAGTCGGATGGAACCCTGTTTTGGGCTTAATAGATACGTTTCGCGTCTTTATTTCCGGTGCACTGGGAGACACTTGGAATGCTTCGGTTCTCATCATGCTTATGCTTGTCGGAGCCTTCGCAGCCATGATCGAAAAAGGGGGAGGCGCCCATGCGTTTGCTCAAGCCTTGAGTACTAAAGTTAAAACGAGAAAACAGGGACAGCTTATCACTTGGTTGGGGGGGCTGTCAGTTTTCTTCAGTGACTCAAGCAACCCGGTTATTGTTGGACCGATCTTCAGACCCATCACAGATTCTCTGAAAATATCCCGGGAAAAGCTGGCCTATATCGTCGACTCGACAAGTGCCGCCGTTCCGGCATTGTTGCCCATTACTGCCTGGGGTGCGTTCCTGGTGGGCCTAATTGCTACTCAGTATAAAGAAGCAGGTATCACGGAAGAGCCATTTTATGCTTTTGTTTACAGCATGCCCTATATGTTTTACATGATCGGGTGTATTTTCACTGTGTTTCTGATCGCAATGATCGGCAAGGATTTCGGTCCGATGAGAAAGGCAGAAGAGAGAGCTTTTAAGGAAGGCAAACTGATTGGCGACAATGCCAAACCGATTAGGGAAGAAGTCACCATTGAAATACCGGAAGACTCCCATCCAACAGTCTGGAACATGATTATACCGGTAATCATTCTGATCATCATGATCTTCACTATGTTTTTATGGACGGGCGGCTTCCCTGCGAAAGGGACCATCGAAGCCCTTGGTTCCGGCAGTTCAGTCATTTCCCTCACTATGGCATTTTTTGTAGCCAGCATAGTAGCTGGGTCTATGTCAATAAAAGCCAAGGTCTTTACTTTTTCACAGGCCTGGGATGCCTGGGTTGGAGGGATTCGTCAAATGCTTGAAGCCATTTTGATTTTGATCCTGGCCTGGGCAATTGGCAGCGCTGCTAAAGCTGTTGGTACATCCGGCTATATTGTCAGTGTTACAGAACATTTCTTAACACCGTCCATGATGTATGTCTCAATCTTTGTTGCCGCATCAATCACCGCGTTTTCAACAGGCACTTCTTGGGGAACCTTCGGTATCTTCATGCCAATTGCAATTCCCATTGCATTGGGTCTTGATGCGTCGGTATACCCGGCTATTGCAGCGGTTATTTGCGGCGGTGTTTTTGGCGACCATTGCTCACCCATATCTGATACCACAGTTTTGTCTTCAATAGGCTGTACCTGTGACCACATCGATCACGTCAAAACGCAATTACCATACGCTGCTGTAGCGGGCATATCAACCATTGTCGGTTTTATCGCAGCAGGCATCTCAGGTAGTCCTTTTCTCAGCCTGATTGTTGCGATGGCAGTGCTTGTCGGTCTTACACTAGCGTTGACCTCCCTTATTGGAGTAAATGTCGAAGATGTAAAAGTCGAGTAGTCAACTCCCGTTCTCGTTTTCCGGGCGCACTTCAAGAAAGGTCAGATCGTGATCGTGTGCCCGAGTTACTGCGAGGGAGGTGATAAGACATCACTTTTTAAACACAAGAGTACCACATGGCAAACTCTCTGAAAATTCGTGTATCGGAGTTTGGGTTTTAATCAAAAATAATTTCTACAGGAGACCATTATGGCTAAGAAAAAAGATAAAAAGAAAAAATAATGTGCCTATAAAGGGTGTTGAAAAGTATTTCAGGATTTTCAAAATCAGATTTTTTTTATTTCATATTCTCAGACAGTTACAAATATCGGTGTGATTTAGAAGAAAAAGTGGCAACAACCAAAAACACACGTAACATATTGATGTTAAAAACAAAGCTTAAAAACCAACAAGTAACAGTAGGATTTCTACCGTAATACATTGATATTATAAATGAAAACACCAATCGTTTCAACACCCTTCTATATAGTCCGAGCAACATGTTGCTCGGACCACTACAAGAAGGCGAAAGGCTCCTTCTTATGCAATGAGACAGAAGGTGTTCGAACGGTCAGCCCCTCTTACCACCAGCACAGACGAAGAGTACTATCGCTTTTTGAAGCGTACACCAGCTGTTGAGAAAGCTATTCTCGATGATGATATTATTTTGATCAAATATTGGTTTGAAGGGAGCCAGGAAGTTCAATGTGAACGTTTGGAAAAAAGGATTGAAGATCCTCGCAAACATCGGAAACTAAGCCCTATGGATTTAGAAGCGCAGGAACTGTGGGAGAAATACAGCAAGGCAAAAGATAAAATGTTTTTAGCGACAGACAGCAAACATGCCCCTGGTTCGTCGTCAACTCAGACAATATAAAGAGTCTCCATACTCCCCCCAAGGGCTTACTTGGCAAAGCCGTTTCCTATACACTAAACCAATGGCATCGGCTTATTGGGTATACAGAAAATGACCATCTTACCCCTGACAATAATTTGGCCGAGAACAGCATCAGGCCCTTCGTAATCGGACGAAATTGGTTGTTTTCAGGAACATCAGAGGGTGCTGAAGCCAGTGCTTTACTCTATAGCCTGATAGAAACAGCTAAGGTAAATGAGCGGGAGCCTTATGCTTATCTACGGTATATTTTCGACAGATTGCCAACAGCTTTTTCACTTGAAGATTACGAGGCGCTGCTGCCTTGGAATATTGCACTGGGGCAGGTGAAAAGGGTTCTTACCGGTTGAGTGTGGTTTGCTTGGCGCTTACTTGAAAACAACACGCGGAGGAAACAATGAGAATATTCCGATCCATATTTTTACCTTCCATCGTCATCACATTACTTATCGGCTTTTGGTACAGTTCAGACTTTAAAACCATCGCTGCGGGCGTCGCAATATTTTTGTTCGGGATGTATTTTCTGGAGCGAGGGTTCAACGCATTCACAGGGGGGTTGTTAGAAAAACTGCTTGCAGCAACAACCGATAAACTATGGAAAAGCATCGGTTTCGGTGTGGTTTCAACAACTGTCATGCAGTCGAGTTCCCTGGTCTCTGTTATTTCTATTTCCTTTATCAGTGCGGGATTGATTGGCCTCAGTGCGGGTATAGGCATTATATTTGGTGCAAATCTTGGCACCACAACGGGTGCCTGGCTGGTTGCGGCATTTGGCATGAAAGTGAAGATTTCCGCCTATGCGATGCCGATGTTGGTGTTCGGATTAATTTTCACTTTTCAAAAATCAAAACAGATGCGTGGTTTCGGTTATATCCTTACCGGATTGGGTTTTCTGTTCCTGGGTATTCACTTCATGAAAGAGGGCTTTGAAGCATTCAAAGATCAAATTCATCTTGCCGAATATGCAGTTCCAGGTTTAAAGGGGCTTGTGATCTATACCTTAATCGGAATGGCTGCGACGGTGGTGATGCAAGCCAGCCATGCAACGATGGTGTTGATTATTACTGCTTTGTCACTGGGTCATGTGACCTACGAGAACGCGATTGCGTTGGCGATCGGGGCAAATATAGGCACGACGATTACAGCAATCATCGGTTCGCTAAGCTCAAATTATCAGGGTAAACAACTGGCCGGCGCACACCTGGTCTTTAACTTTGTAACGGCCGCGATCGCTATTTTCGGGATCCATGTGATTATCTCCATCGTAGACTATATCAGCGTTTTTGTGGGTATTGGCGCTGAAGATTATACCTTGAAGCTAGCTGTATTTCATACGGTGTTTAATCTAATTGGCGTGGTGGTGATGACCCCGTTTGTAGGTTTGTTGGTACGTTTTCTGGAA
>CAXMTO010000225.1:0-3292 GCA_964196355.1 uncultured Myxococcota bacterium | reverse complement strand
ATCACGCCGGTCAGCTTCAGTTACGATGGCAAGCCCTTTTTCTTCGGGAGTTTCTGCCAATGCATGAAGCGATGTTTGCAAAAAGGTTATTGCCAGAATGAAAATAAAAATGGCTATAATTAATATGCTTTGGGTGTATTTTAGTTTGAATTTATCAACCATGTCAGAACCTATTCATTTTTATTGTAAAAAATAAAATTATAAATTTGAAACTGTCAGGCATTTACAGTTTGATATGCCGATAATTGTTTAATTTTCTAATTTTCAATGTCAAAAAATATTTGTATTCCTGTCATTTAAATTCGAAGTATTTGTTAATCTGTTTTGTATTTCGTATTATTTATTCCTGTTTGTCAATTTTTATTAGCAGGGTGGGTAGAAAGAAAAAATCCAGCAGCAGAGCAAGGCTTATGGTAATGGCCGAAAGCAGCCCCATTTGAGCATTTACGGTAAAGCCAGAGAAACTTAAGATGATAAAACCTGTTACCAGGGCCAGGGTAGTAACCCACATAGCGGTGCCTACCGTATTGAAGGCATAGCGTACAGCCTCGTTGGGAGGCAGGTTTTTTTCGCGGCGGGCCCGCAGGTACTTGCTCAGGAAATGGATGGTGTCATCCACCACAATTCCCAGGGTGAGTGATACAATGACCGAGAGAGCCAATCCTACCTGGCCCACCAGCATCCCCCAGATACCAAAAGACATGAAGGCCGGGGCCAGATTAGGAATAAGGCTGATGAAGCCGATGCGAAAGCTTTTAAGCGCTATGGTCAGGATGGCTGAAATGAGCACCAGGGCACCAAATGAAGCACCCAGCATGCTTTCGATATTACGCTTGGAGATATGAGCCCAGATAATTGAAATTCCTGAACCATAGGTGAACATATGGGGAGGGGCATTATCTTTAAGCCACTGCCTGGCTTTGTCATCCATATTCCTCTGGTCTTTAGCGCTACTCTCTTTTAAGAAAACGATCATCCGGCTAGCAGACTTGTCTACGTTAATTCTGTTGTTGAGGTCATGGCCGAATGGTACTGACATTTCATAAAGGAGCAGATATTGGGCAGCCAGATCACGGGTTTCGGGAATTTTGTAGTAATCAGGATCATCATTATGCATGTTTTTATTCAGGGCCTTGATAGTGTTTGTGAAGGTGGCCACATAGGTAACCTTTGACTGTCTCCGAAACCACTCGGCAAATTCATCTACCTTTGAAAGGTATTGGGGGTTGTTGATTCCGTTTGGTTCGCCAGACTCCAGCGAATAATCGATGATATCCCAGCCCCGCAGATTTTCCTGCATGAAATCCGTGGACTGCCGGATGTCGTAGGTTTTACTGAAATATTTCAAAAAGTTGTCATTGAGCTCCAGCCGCGCTATACCGCTCACACATATGATGACAATGACAATCATGGTCCAGAAAACTGACTGCCGGTTTCTGATAACAAAATCGGCCAGGCGGCTGCACGAGTGACAGAATTCACCGTTGTCGGTTATTTTTCTTGTTGATTTGATGGGAAGCACCACGAGCAATGCAGGTAGGAAAAGTACTGAATAGACCAGTGCAGCCATTACTCCCATGGCTACTATGTTGCCAAGGTCCCTGAAGGGCGGAGCATCGGAAAAGTTCATAGTCAGAAAGCCTATTGCCGTGGTGATACTGGTGAGAAAGACGGGCTGCAGGTTTATGCGCAACGATTCCGCCACTGCTCTTTGCCTGGTAACCCCCAGGCCCATCTGCTGATATACTGTCGCCAGGATGTGAACGGAGTCTGCCACGGCCAGGGTCAGGATAATTGTCGGAGCAATCCCCGAGGCCGTGGTTATGGCAATGCCCAGCCAGCCGGCCATGCCCATGCCGGTGGCCGTGGAAAAAAGGATTATAATAAATGTAACCAGGGTGCCGGTGTAGGATCTGAGGGCGACGCCAACAATGATGACCAGGGCCAGAAACATAAGCGGAATGAGAGTTTTCAGGTCATTTTTGGTCGCTTCGGCAAAGGCGGTGTCAAACATAATCGACCCGGTCAGATAGAGGTCGATCCCTGGATGTTTCTGGCGAAAATCATCCACCAGTTTCCGGGTATAATCAGCCACTTGATGCACTTCAGTACTTGACTTGCCGGGGGGCAGAATATTGACATTGATCCCGGTTACGCCGCCGTTGGGCGAAATGCTGTAGTTTAGCAAACGGGGTTCGGAAAGAGATATCTCTCTGATGCGGCTGATTTCCGCATCGCCCATTCCCGAAGCGTCAACCACCAGGTCCTCGATAATAAGGTCGTCATCTTCGGAATAGGTATACTGAAAATTGGTGATGGAATCCACCCGGTTCGAATAGGGGATATGCCAGCAGGCTTTGGTTAATTCCTCAATGGCTGCAAGGGTCTCACTGCTAAAAACATTTTTGTCCTGTGGCGCAATAACGATATAGACATTGTCTACCTTGTTATAGGTATTTTCCAACGTCTCAAGGGCCTGGAGCTGGGGGTTTTCTTTAGAGAAGAAAACCCTGAGGTCGTCTTCAAAGGTCAGGAAACGCATGCCACTGCCGGTAGCAACAGCCAGCACCAGCGTGGTGGCTATCAGCCACCAGCGATGTTTTATGACCCATTCGCTGAATATTTTTTCAAAATGATTCATCAGATCAATATTCTTTTTTCATATGTTTGCAGAAAGCTGCATACTGCGTTGGCAGTGTTCTTTTTTTCTGAAGCACCAGGTAGAATTTTCGTTTCATTTTCATATTTTTGATAGGTATTTCATGCAAAATGGAGCTGTTCAGTTCCTCTTGTACTGCAATCCGTGAAATAACCGAGGCGCCCAAGTTCTCTTTTACAGCTTGCTTCACGGCGCTTGTTGAACCAAGGGTTGCAACGATGTTGAATCTGTTTGTGGTGATATTACTCTTTTTAAGAAAATTTTCAAAGGTTTGGCGTGTGCCAGAACCTATTTCCCTTTGCAGAAAAGGTATGGATCTAAGTTTTTCCAGGGTAATTGTCTTTTTGGGCAGCACTTTTGGGGATGCAACAAGGACTAGCTCGTCTTCAATCAATGGTTCATAATCAAGTTTCTCAGATGGCATTTTAGCGCCGACAATACCGAAAAACAGATCATGCTGCAGGACCATGTTCGTGATCTTGCCGGAGCCCCCTATAAGTATCTCAAATGCTACATCCGGGTATTGTTTTTTGAAAGTATAAGCCATACGGGGCAGAATATAGGCACCTGGAATGGTGCTAGCCCCAATAATCAGTTTTCCTTTTACCCCGATTCCCGCAGCAGAGATATCTT
>CAXMTO010000224.1:0-6445 GCA_964196355.1 uncultured Myxococcota bacterium | reverse complement strand
GAAAGGAACAAACAAGGAAGACATGCTTGATAACACTAATTTCACCTCTCTCATAAATGATTTTGACGACCCGGTATGTTATCGCGATATAGAAGGGGCGCTTGTGATATGGAACAATGCTTTTGCCGAATCCATCAGGGTTGCTTTCGGCAGGGAGCCATATGTAGGGATGAAAACAGTAGACTACCTTTCCCCAGAGCAGAGGGAAAATTTAAAGCATCAACGAGATCTGTTTCAACAGGTACTTAAGGGCAAAAAGCGCAGTTCAGAATTCAGTTATAATCTACCAACCGGAAAGACCGAGTTCTTCGAGATAACCTGGACGCCTTCCTTTCATGAGGAGAAAGTCACCGGTGTAATAGAGTTCATCCAGAACGTTACAAAGAGAAAAGGGTCAGAGATAATGTTGCAGCAGACTGAGATGAAATTTCGCTCGGTCATCGAGAATGCCAACGAAACAATTATAGTTACCCAGGATGAAAAAATACAATTCTCAAATCCTCAGGCTTTAAAGTTGACGGGTTATTCTGAGGAAGAATTAAGCCTGATATCTGTTTTTGATCTGATATCCCCTGAAGATCGACACAGGGCGATGCAGAATTATAAAGTGAGAATTTCCGACAAAATTGTGTCTGATAGATACTCGATAAGAATTGAAACCAAGACCGGAGAGATAAAATGGGTTGATGTAAGTGCTACACAGATTCAATTGCAAGGGCGCCCGGCATCCCTTGCAATGCTGTTGGACATTACAGAGCAAAAACGAGTCGAAGAAAAACTCAAAATAAGTGAGAAGAAATTTTATAAAGTCTTCCAAGCGTCACACGACGCAATCACCATTAGCACGGTGCCAGACAGTATGTTTGTCGATGTTAATGAAAGTTTTGAGCGAATCTTTGGATATTGTAGAGATGAAGTAATTGGTAGAACGTCACTAGAAATTAACCTGTGGAAGGATCCAGGACTTAGAGAAAAGATATTCCCGGCATATCTTAGAGATGGATACATGCAAAACATCAGGGGTGAATTTATTGCAAAATCAGGTGAGACAGGATTTTGTAATATGAATTTCCGGCTCATGGATATTGATGGGGTCAAGTACTCGATTGGCATAATTTCCGATATCACTGAGTCGTTGCGTGCTAAGGAGGTCCTTCAGTTAAATACATCTCGACTGCAGGAAGCCCAGCAGATTGCACATATTGGTAGTTGGGATTGGAATATTGTTACAAACCACCTTTTTTGGTCTGACGAAATATTCCGGATCTTCGGTCTCCAACCAGAAGAATTCGATGCGACTTATGAAGCATTTTTAAACGCCGTTCATCCAGAAGACAGGGAATCTGTAGAGGGATCCGTTGATGAAGCTTTACGTGAGAAGAAATCTTACGACATACAACACCGGATTGTATTGCCTAACGGTGACGAACGTATTGTGCATGAGCGGGCACGGGTAAGCTTTTGCAATCAGGGGAAGCCGCTCCGAATGTTTGGCACTGTCCAAGACATTACAGAAGCTCAAAAGACATTTAACACTCTGAGGAAAAATGAAAAGGCTCTTTTAGAAAGCCAGGCAGACCTGAGAACGCTTGCCGGGCGACTGCTCTCGGTTCAAGAAGAAGAACGCCGGCGTCTGGCCAGGGAGCTGCATGACGATCTTGCCCAGCGCCTAGCAATGTTGGCCATTGATGCAGGTAAACTCAAGATGGAGGCGGACTGTACCGGCGAGGCAGCTGGCGCTTTAACGTCCATACAGGATGATCTGATCAAAATCTCAGAGGACGTTCACAATATATCCAGACAGCTTCATCCCTCAATCATCGAAGATCTAGGTTTGGAGGCTGCCCTGCAATCCGAAATCAACAATTTTTCTAGCAGGGAGGGAATTTCGGTGAACTTTGAGTCTGACCTCGGTGCTATGAATCTGCCTATGGAGGTTTCCATCTGCTTTTTCAGGATATTCCAGGAGGCCCTGCGCAATGTTATGAAACATGCCGAGGCCAAAATCGTTATTGTCCAATTAGCCTTGCAGGACGAAATCCTTTCCTTGAAAATCATTGACGATGGCAGAGGATTTGAACCTGAAGAAGTCAGACAATTGCCAGGGCTTGGACTCAAAAGTATGAGGGAACGTATCAGGCTTGTGACAGGGAGCATTAATTTTAACTCCCAACCTGGACAAGGCTCAGAAATTGTGGCCAAAGTAAATATTAAATTAAACAAAGGCTTTAACAACTCTGTTTCGCTGGAGGATAAATGATTAAGGCCAGAATCCTATTGGCGGATGATCATCAGTTCATCACCGAGGGGCTTAAAAGTATCCTTGAGCCGCAGCATGAGGTAGTCGGAACATTGACTGACGGTTGGGCCTTGGTAAAAGAGGCTGCAAAACTGCAGCCTGATGTGATAGTGGTTGATATTTCGATGCCAAACCTGAATGGCTTTGACGCGGTAGGACAGATAATAAAGGCTGGCAACAAGGCAAAGATCATATTTTTGACAATGCATTCCGATGTAACATATGCTTCCCGAGCCTTGGAAATCGGTGCCCTGGGGTATGTTATCAAACATTCTGCTCCGGGTGAACTGCTTGAAGCTATCGACAATGTTTTACTTGGCAATCAATTTATCAGTCCTGTTGTTGCCGAGAAACTTGCCGACACTTCTTTTTCCAGAAAGGACCCAATCCGCAAGCTGTCTCCCCGGCAGCGGGAAGTTCTGCAACTCCTGGCGGAAGGCAATACTGCCAAGCAGGTGGCTGGTATCCTCTTCGTCTCACCCAGAACCATTGAATTTCATAAGTACAAAATCATGGAAGAGCTGGGAATGAAAACCAGCGCTGAACTGGTTCAGCATGCCATCAAAATTGGGCTTGTTGCAATTTAGAGTTCCTTTTACATCCCTTTCATACCTCCTTTCAACCAACCCAAATCATTTTCGATAGTTTTCTTCATTTCGTTTTTGAGTAGTTCTGGGAAATCCTTCATTCGAAAAAACTAGTAAAATTCCGAGTATTCCCCAAAACCGTAAGTTGTTAAAAATAGAATAGCCCAAAAAAAAATAGGCATATTCTCTTGGGCTCATTTTGTCTAGAGGGCCAGTTTATGAAATATGGCAGCGTAATAATTGCGGATTTTCATCAAGGCATTCTGGAGGGGGTTAGAAGTTTGCTTGAGACCATGTTCAGTACAACGGTAATGGTGGCGAGCAGAGATTCCCTGTTTGAGGCAGTTGAAAAGTTGAATCCGTCCATCGTTGTTCTCGATCTCTCCATAAAGCCAAAGGCACATTTGAATATAGTTGTGGAATTCGTAAACACGTTCCCAGAAACGAAGCTCGTTGTAATGAGTGCCTATGATGATCGATGTGTAGTAGATCAAATAATGAAATCAGGCGCATCTGGTTTTGTCCTGAAACGAGCAGTAGCAACAGAGCTTATTCCCGCTGTTGAACAAACTTTAAACGGAAATACTTTTGTGTCGTCAGCATTGAGTTGAAGTTCGCGAAAATATGTTTTTTAGGTAGTCAGGTGATTATATGGAAATTCAAATAAACAAGATCCTGAAAGAAACCTTGGCCACAGCGTCGCGAAGGAATTGAGCGGTAGAATATGAGAACGGCAGCAAAGGGGACCGTGACTAGTATCTCTACGATGTCGACGAATTCGGCACGGGAGTTACCATTCTCTATAACTGGTAACTGTGTAATCACATAGCTTTGTTGACTTGATATGTGTCGCAACTTAAAGCCCAATGATGCGCGAGCGTTAATTGCAAGGGAATCGTCCCTCAGTTTAAGGAGACTTGATGAACAACTGTCTTAAAGAACCCCTGATCCATTTTTTGTTGATTGGAGCGCTGCTCTTCGGTCTCTACTCTCTGGTGAATCCGGAGGAAGCGAGCGTTGCGGACAACAAGATTGTAGTCTCTGCCGGGGATGTCGAACGGCTTGGCGCCAACTGGTCAAAGAAGTGGAATCGACCCCCCACCGATACCGAACTGCAAGGGTTAGTCGACTCGTACATCCGTGAGGAGGTTTATTACCGAGAGGCCCTGTCTCTGGGCCTTGATCAGGATGATACGGTGCTGCGGCGCAGGTTGATGCAGAAGATGGAGTTTCTGACCAACGATCTCGCGGATCTGAACAATCCTGACGAAACAGCGCTTAATGAATATCTTCTTGAGCATCAGGATAAATACGAACTTCCCGCCCGGATAAGCTTTACCCACATTTATTTTAGTCTGGACAAGCGCGGAGATCAAATCTTTGCTGATGCCGGAAACGTATTGACTGAAATCCAGGCATCATCACCCGCAATTCCCCGCGCCCCTGATCGGGGTGATTCATTTATGCTTTCGTATGACTTTACCCTGGAGACACCTTTTGAGGTTGCTCGGCTGTTTGGGCAAGGGTTTACGGAGCAGCTCTTTCAAACAGAAACAGGAAACTGGCATGGGCCTATCGAGTCAGGCTATGGACTTCACCTCGTGCGGATCAATGAAAGATTAGATGCCAGGGCACCTGAACTTGCGGCTGTTATTGATAAGGTGCGCAGGGATTACATGTTTGAGCAGCGGCAGAGGACTAACAAGCAGATCTATGAACGGTTCAAAGAGCATTATGAGATAGTTATTGAAGATATGCCGGACAAGGCTGGCGTGGCAGAGGCAATACAGGCAAATAGGAGCTCATCGTGAATAGCCTGTTACGCCTACTTCTTCTGATCGTTTTGCTGCTGGTGCCATTCCCATCGCAGGTTGATGCGCATAAACTGCAGCCTGCCTACCTTGAGATCACCGAACAGACCATAGGAACATTCAATATCCTATGGAAGAGACCCCTAGTCGGCAACAAGCCGATGAATATTTATCCTCAACTTCCTGGGAAATGCAGCAACATTACAGAACCTTCGATTAATCCTTCGCAGAGTTTTGCTCTGGAACGCTGGCTGGTTGACTGCGGAAAAAGCGGCATGATCAACGAAACCATTGTCATTGACGGCTTGTCATCCACACAAACCGAAACTCTGTTCCGACTTGAGCTGGCAGACGGAAGTATGCATACCACCGTTCTCCGGCCTGATTCGCCAGCTTTCTTGATTCCTGAAAAACCATCTAAATTAATGGTCATCAAATCATATCTTGTCCTTGGGATTGAGCATATTCTTGGTGGTTTCGATCATCTGCTCTTTGTTCTGGGGCTGTTGTTGATTGTCCGAAGCACCAGGCTACTAATTAAAACAATTACCGCCTTTACCCTGGCCCACAGCGTAACGCTAGCCATGGCGGCCCTTGGTTTTGTCCATGTACCGCAGACCCCGGTTGAGGCAGTGATCGCTCTTTCTATTCTTTTCCTGGCAACAGAGCTTTCCAAGCAGCACAGAGGTCAGATTGGACTAACTTCCAAGGCGCCCTGGATTGTGGCCCTCAGTTTCGGTCTACTGCACGGCTTTGGTTTTGCTGGGGCTCTTTCAGAGATTGGCCTGCCGCAGACCGATATCCCTTTGGCACTGCTCTTTTTTAATGTCGGCGTCGAAGTTGGCCAGCTCATATTTGTAGCGGCAGTGATTATGGTTACATGGATGATTAAAAAAATGACAATCAAATGGCCTGTTTGGGCAGAACAGGGACCGGCTTATGCGATCGGTTCGCTAGCTGCTTTCTGGTTCATTCAAAGGACTTTATCCTTTTGGTAAATACGAAATGCTAACCAATATAAGTAAGGAGAAAATCATGAAAAATCTTTTTATTACATTCCTCATCAGCTTACTTGTTGCCTTTTCGGTAACCGCTTTTGCTCAGGATACACCCCCGGTTGGCAAGTCGCACTATTCACCCAATGTCGGCGATACCTTCCCGAATAATGTTTTCTTTGGTGATACGCATCTACACACTTCTTACTCAACAGACGCCGGTATGGTTGGCAACAACCTGGGGCCAGAAGAAGCTTATCGAATCTCTCGGGGTGAGGCCGTCAAGGCAAGCTTTGGCGAATGGGTGCAACTTAAAAGGCCATTGGATTTTGTGGTCATTGCAGATCATGCAGAAATTCTTGGTTTAGCGCCAGCCATTAAAGAAGGCGCCCCTCAATTGCAAAAAACTGAATGGGGTAAGAAAATAAGCAAGCATGCAACTACGCCTGGTGAAGAACCAAAGGCGTTTGATATGTTTGTATCTTCTCTCACAGAAGGAAAAAATCCTTTGGCAGGATTTGGGTTAGTAAAGTCCTACTGGGAGAAAAGCACCGCAGCAGCTGAAAAATTCAATGAACCGGGAAAATTCACCGCATTAATTGGTTTTGAATGGACGTCGGTACCTGGTGGGAATAACTTGCACCGCAATGTTATTTTTAGAGGAGATAAAAGCAAAGCTGATCAAATTGTACCATTATCTAGCTATGACACCGTGGATCCAGAAGAACTTTGGGCATGGATGGCTGACTACGA
>CAXMTO010000223.1:0-25214 GCA_964196355.1 uncultured Myxococcota bacterium | reverse complement strand
CTCCGATTGCACGTAAGACCTCCTTGAGAGTAATAATAAAAGAGTAGTCTGTTTTCAAAATTCAATTTGTAAAATCAAGAGATACTGCGATACCATGCGTTGCAATTTTAATTCCATTTTGCTCGGTCTACCATTAAAGAGTTTGCACTCGAAAAACGGAAGCAGGTGCTACCAAAAAGTAACATTGGGAAATTTCTTCGCTACCAAACGGTAACACATCTCTTTGCAAACAACGCAGATTGGTAATAATCTCATTTAGAATTTTCATTTTCTCGCTTGCGATAATGAGGTACACTTTGTGCAATTACTTTTTTAACTCGAACTGGCATCTCTGGATCGAATTTTGCGATACCTGCTATTACTCAGATTCGAAACCTGTACCAAACTGTCTCCTTCACAGATCAAATGCGAATCTATAATTACTCACTACAGGACATTTTGTATATGCATCTAAGCCTCCCGTCCCGTATTTCCCTGCGCACCAAATTTATAATTTTCATAGGTGCTATCATTTCGGCATCGTATCTCTTTATTCTCTACCGCACCTCGGTATTTGATGAGTCGATGATTTTACGAAATGCAGAGCAGCAGGCGCGCATGCTCTACAAACAGATCCTGCTTACCAGGCAATGGGCTTCCGACCATAATGGGCTGTTTATATTGGAAAGAAAAGGTGTTGAGATGAACCCGTACCTCGACCTTCCGACCGTAAAAGACAACCGCGGTCATACCTATTATATGAGAAACCCGGCAATGATAACCCGGGAGCTTTCACAGTATGCTCAAAGGGACGGCTTAGGACATTTCAGAGTAACAAGCCTCAATCCAGTCAATCCCCTTAACGTCCCAGACGATTTTGAGAGAAAATCACTCCTTTCATTTAGTAAAAATACGCAGGAATCTTTTGCTGTTGAAAACAGCCCTCATGGTAGAAATGTCCGATTTATTGCACCATTAATGGTTACCGAATCATGCCTCAACTGTCATTCCCGGCACGGCTATAAATTCGGAGATATTCGAGGGGGGCTCTCAATCACCATCCCGATCAACTGGGCTGACGATCTCATAAACAAGAACACTCATTCCCTTATCTTCATCGGAGTGGTGTCCATTTTTCTGGTCACCGTGACTTTTTTCCTCATGTTCGAATCACTCGTTGTCCACCGTATCCAGCGTTTATCCCGGGCTATGGACGCTTTTCCAGATGCTTTCCCGGAAGAACATCTCATGTCTCCTGTTTTCAAAGACGAGCTGGACAGTGTAAATGACAACTTCATTCTTTTTTGTGATCGCTTAAAAAAATCACAAACTGATTTAATAAAAGCACACAAACAGGCTCATCTAAATGAAAAGATGGCGTCCCTTGGTGTCCTTACTGCGGGTATTGCCCATGAGGTAAACAATCCTCTTGGCGGCATGCTCAACTGTGTTAAATCGATGACTGAAAATCCTGAAGATAAAGAGATGATGCAACGTTATCTTCCACTCATCGACAAAGGCCTCAGGCAGATTGAACAGACTATGCGGCAGCTCTTAAATTTTGGCAGAACAGAACCACTCACCCTGAGAGAAGTGGACATTAAAACCCTCGTAAAGGAATGTACGGACCTCCTCTCCTTCAGGCATAAAAACATTCACTTTGACAATAAAATATCAGTATCAGCACATCATTTGCTGGATGCAGAGGCACTCAAGCAGATTATTATCAACATGGGACTTAACGCCATCCAGGCGATGGCTGACGGTGGTAAGCTTACAATTGAGTGTAAAAAAGTTAATGAAGGACTGGTATTTGTTTTTCAAGATTCGGGCACCGGTATTGGTGAGAAACACCTGCCCTATATATTCGATCCTTTTTTTACAACAAAAGGTGTGGGAGAAGGGACCGGCCTGGGTCTGGCCGTTACCTATTCCCTAGTACAGAGAATGGAGGGAAGGATCTCGGTTGACAGTATTGAGGGTGAAGGCACTGTATTCACAATTACCTTACCTGTTTCCGGACGACTGTCTTAACTGGGTTTATCGATCAAATACATTTTATAAAAAGAGAATCAACAATGCCTAAAATTCTTCTCGCCGAAGATGACGAAATCATGCGGATCTCAGTATCTGATATATTGAAAAGAAATCGCTGGCAGGTTGATGAAGCTGACGATGGTCTCAAGGCCAAGATTCTTTGCGAAAAGAACCAGTACAATCTCATCATTTCCGATATCCGCATGCCCGGGCTTGACGGCATTGCTCTGCTCCAGGAGATCAAGCAGCATAGTCCTGAAACGGATGTGATTATCATGACTGCTTATGGCTCTGTGGATAATGCAATTGATTGTCTGAGAAAAGGTGCGGCGGACTATATTCTCAAGCCATTTAATATGGATGACCTGATCATACGGGTCAACCGTCTTCTGGACGCCCAGTCCCTCAAGACACGATATGAGGCACTTGAGGAAAACTGCAAACGTCAGTCAGGCAGTAAATTGTTCGGTGATTCTCCGGCAATGCAGCAGGTCTATACCCTTATCGATCAGGTAGCTCCCACCAAGGCAACTGTTCTCGTAACCGGGGAGTCAGGAACCGGCAAAGAGCTGGCTGCCAGGTCTATTCATATGGCCAGCAAACGCCAGAACCAACCTTTTGTCTCGATCAATTGTGCCGCCATTCCTGAAGGGTTAATGGAATCCGAGCTTTTTGGCCACGAGCGTGGAGCTTTTACTGGAGCCGAGCTAAAGCGAAAAGGTAAATTTGAACTTGCCGACAAAGGAACTCTTTTGCTCGACGAACTTGGAGACCTTCCCGGACCACTCCAGGCAAAACTGCTCCGCGTGCTTCAGGAAAGTCAGTTTGAACGTGTCGGCGGCAGCAAGAGTATCAGTGTTGATGTCCGTATTCTCGCCTGCACTTCAAAGGATCTGCAAAAGGAAGTTGAAGAGGGCAGGTTTCGCCAGGATCTACTCTACCGGCTCCAGGTTATACCATTAAGAATGCCCCCTCTGAGGGAACATAAAGATGATATAGAACTCCTCTGCAAAATGTTTTTACAGGAGTTCAATTCGCTTCACGGCAAATCTGTGACTATAACTTCAGGGGCAATCGACTGCCTCAGAGCTTACAATTTTCCTGGAAACGCCAGGGAATTGCGCAACCTGATGGAACGTGCTTCAGTGCTGTGTCAAGGACCGGAGATTACTCCCGCTGATCTGCCTGCCGACATCAACAACCGTACCAAGACTGATGACGTAGGATTCAACCTCAGTAAAAACATGGCGTTTGCCGAGAGAAACTGTCTTTTAAAAGCCTTAAGACAGAGTAATGGGAATCGCACTGAAACTTCGAAACTTCTTGGAATAAGCAGGAAAAACCTCTGGGAAAAAATGAAGAACCACAACATTCAATAGGGCACCTCTGTTTCCTCTGGGTGGAGAAGAAGGACCTCTGTCTTGTATCGGAAATGTGCCGGGGTTATGGAGAGATACTTTGCCGCAGTGCTTCAAAAAGTATGACTGCAGCAGCGACGGAGCTGTTCAGAGAATCAAGTGAACCTACCATGGGGATTGAAATCAGGACATCACATTCCCTTTTCACAAGCGGACGAATCCCCTTCCCCTCACTGCCAACCACCAGACAGGCGGGAACAGTGAGGTCCGCATGGTACAAAGATTGAGCATCCCCCTCCTTGACCGCGCCAAAGACCCAGAAGCCTGCCTCCTTCAGCATCTTAAGAGTGGTAGTGAGGTTCGTAACCTGGCAAATATCTATATGTGAAACCGCGCCGGCGGATGCCTTGGCAACTGTGCCGCCAATGGGTGCGGAGCGTTCACGGGTTACAACAACACCATTTGCTCCAGAAGCCAGCGCTGATCGGATTATGGCCCCCAGATTATGAGGATCCTGGAGTGAGTCACATACTATCAAACGGGGTGCAATTCCGTTTTTTTTCAGGTCTGTGACCTTTTTTATCAGATCTTCAAGAGCAATAAAAACCGCCTCACTGATTCTGGCAACTATCCCCTGATGCCGCACCTGGGATGCCCCCTCCCCGACCAGGCGGATAGAATCGACAAAGGAGATTTTCACCTTCAGGTCTCGAGCCAACCTGATAATCTCCTCGATTTTTGCTCCCCTTCTCTCCTTCTGCAAAATAATTTCAGAAAACCGTCCAGCCTCTTTCTCCAGGGCTTCAAAGACAGGGTGGGTGCCCCATAACAGGTCCTCACTCATACGAACTTTTCTTTCACTGCCCGTTCGTTTTTCCTTTGACTGCTTTCCCATTATTCTGTTATCCCCGTAATAGGTTTTCCTGATGGAAGCCTGTGTGAGCGCGCCCTTTCAGCCCAGATAATTGCAATAAGCAGATCGACTGTTTCATCAAACTGATCGTTTACAATGAGATAATCATATTTACAGGCAGCCTGCATCTCGTTCACTGCATTGTTCAGCCGGATACCAATATGTTCCTCGCTTTCAGTCTCTCTGCCCCGCAATCGTCTTTCAAGTTCTGCAAGACAGGGAGGAGCAATAAAAATATGGACTCCCGCCAGGACATCCGAGCGACGAACAATTGAGGCTCCCTGTACATCAATATCCAAGACAACATCCAAGCCTTTTCGGAGCTGTTCTAAAACGCTCTCCTGACTGGTTCCGTAGTGATTACCATGAACCTCCGCATGTTCAAGAAAGTGCCCCATTTGGACCATGGTAAGAAAAGCCTCAGAGGCAATAAAATGATAGTCAACACCATCCTCTTCTCCGACTCTGGGCTCCCGTGTTGTATGAGAGACAGAAAATTCGAGTCCTGGTGCCCGAGTCATTACCCGCTTAAGCAAGGTAGTCTTTCCAGCTCCGGAAGGGGCTGAAATGACGAATAATCGTCCTTCAGTCATAATTACTCCTGCAAATATAAACCATTTCGCATAACCCCGATAAATAAGAAAAATAAGCGATCCAACTCAGTACTCCAAAGCACTCCTTACAAATCCGGTGATGTAATGCGGCCCGCATACTCTTCCAGGTGATATCCCGGCTGCAAAGCATGCATCCTCTGATTTATTGTGTCAGCCTGAACGGAAGATAAAACAACATGGTTTGAATCCATGACCAGCATTGACCTGGTCCTCCGCCCCTCCGTGACATCAACAAGTTTCCCGGCATTTTTCGCGGCTTCTTTTAACTTACGGGCAGGAGATGATCCTGTATTAATAACTGCGATAATTCTGCTCACCATAACCGTATTGCCAAAGCCAACATTCAGTAACTGCATTCCCTCTCCTCTAGCCCGCATTTCTCATCAATTTTTTATTTCAACCTCAATGTCAAAGGCTGATTAGAAGTTGACTAAACCCTCGGATACCATACTGTAGTTTATTTCAAATTAAAAAAATCACCCTTCGGGCCATCAGATTTTTCCGCAGCTGCTTCGTTTCCGAGCATTTGCAGTAGTTTACTACAGCTTCATGCCCGGCGCCTCGACCTGCGAAAAACTTTGTTGGTGAGAAATCCGGGCTAGGCAGCAATGAATCTACTCAATATTTTGAACCTGTTCCCGCATCTTTTCAAGCTCACTTTTTAACTCGACTGTGTGGTGCGCGATGGCTGCATCATTAATCTTAGAAGCAAGTGTATTCACTTCTCTTAAAAATTCCTGGATAAGAAAGTCGAGCTTCCTGCCAATTCCTGGCCCTTCTTTTAGAAAAAGTTCGAATTGATTGATATGGCAGCGAAGTCGGACTATCTCTTCTGTAACGTCTGATTTATCGGCCATAACCGCTACTTCCTGAACAAGTCGAGCAGGATCAAGCTGCACATTACCCAGAAGTTTTTGCAGCCGTTCCTGCAGGTGTTTCTCTCTTGCCTGCAAAAGAACAGGGATAGCTGTTTCAATCGTATCAATAGTTTTCGTGAAAATATCCAGCCGTTCGAGCAGATCTCTGGCAAGATTCTCGCCTTCCTGTATACGCATAATATCGCAACTTTTAAAAGCATCATCAAATGCCCGCTCCAACAGAGGCCACAGTTCTTCTAAATCTTCATTTTTCCGCTCACGAATCAATACATCGGGGTAGGATGCCAGTATGGCTGCAGAAGCACCATCCTCCAGGCCAAACTCGAGAGAAAGCGCGTGAAGAGCATCTCGATACCCTTTTGCAAGATCAAGATTAGCTCTAACCTCCGTCAAATCAGTAAAATTTCCGGTCACACCGAGAAACAGGTCTACCCGCCCTCTATGATGAAACATTGAAACCTTCTTGCGAATCTTTTCTTCGAGAGAGGAATACCCTCCCGGGAGTTTCATTTTCAAGTCAAGATATCTATGATTAACGCATCTTGTCTCTACGGACCAAACCCGTTCACCGCTCTCAATTTCACCACGACCAAAGCCGGTCATACTTTTAACTGCCATTTAGTACCTTACTCCTTATTTTATTCTTCTTTACACATATCAAGGGGGGGGACTGAGCTCAAACAACAAAACGATGCAGGAGAGAACTCCTGCATCGTTTTTTCACAACACATAACTATTACTGATCCGATGCAAATCTATTTTTTAGCCATCGCCTCATTAAGTTTCTGCACTATAACATCACTGATATCGACTTTTTTGTCAAAGTAGATGACACCGCTCTTTGAGTCCATAATGGTAGTATAGCCATTATCTTTACCAAATGTTTCAACCACCTTTTCAAGGGCTTTGAGAATGGGCTCAAGTTCTTTATCCTGCAATTGTTTCATCTCGAAACGAGCATCTTCCGTTTTCGCCTGAAGCTCTCTTCCGCTTTTCTGAAACACTCTGATCTTCTCAGCCTTTTTTTCCTCGCTCCATGCAGAACTCTTTTTCTTAATTTCATCCTGCAATTCTTTCAGAGCATTCTCCTCTTCTTTGAAGCTATCCTGGAGGCCCTTCATTTTCTGTTCAAATCGAACTTTTGCTTCTTTACCGGCATCGCATGCAACTATAATCTTTTGAACATTCATTACACCGATTTTAAGCTCGGCTGCGAACCCATTATTTGTGGTAAAACAAGTGATTATCAAGAACACACCTGCCAACACTACTCTATGTAAAGCTAATGCCATTTTTCCCTCCCGAACAAAAATTAATTAAAGATACAGTAAAATATATATAAAAAAAAATATTGACTTCTTACTGCTGCACAACAAAATCCGCTCTTCTATTCTGTGACCATGACAATTCGTCATGCCCATGAAGCAGCATTCTTTCTTCACCATAACTCACAGTTAGCAATTTCGATTCATCGGCCCCAAGGTTCACAAGATATTTCTTTGCACTCTGAGCACGTCGCTCACCAAGTGCCATGTTGTATTCATTGGTACCTCTGGGATCACAGTTCCCTTCAATTCTAACCGTTTTTCCAACTTTTTTAATAAACAAACTGTTTGCCTCAATACGGCTCACCTGATCACTTTTGATCTCGGCTGAATCAAAGTCATAGTAGACTGGTAACATCCCCTCAGTAGTTCGTCCCTCACTAATTCCAAGTGATTTTGAATCCAGAGATTCTTCAACGCCCATTGCCTCACTCTTGGTGTCCGCTACTGCCAGTGCTTTATCAGTTTCAGTTTTTTTTCCGCATCCTGACAAAGACATGACAGAAACACACAACAGGGCTGACAATAACATTTTTACTTTTTTATCCATGGTAAGAACCTCCAAAAGTTCACACATATTTATTATTAAAAGGGATGATAAAGGAATGCTACCTGATAATTGCCTTCAAACGAAATCTATTTTTAATTTTTTTTTATGTAACACTAATCCCACTGAAAAGCTACCTCCTATTTCTCTTTTACTTTTATGGTTATGCGTACTAATATCAATTTATTGGTTACATATCAGTTTAAACCCTCCGTTCATTTACGATCTTTTTTTATTCTACATCAAACCATTCTGTGAATAGTGGCCGCTGCGGCTGCATATTTTTTCGCCAGGGGCACTTCACTTTACGCTAGTGATAATTAGTATTTCGGATTATAAAACAAGCCTCAGTAGTTTTCCGTCACCAAACTCCCGTCCTCTTTTATGGGATGGCTTCAGAGTGGAGATTTTTTATGGCCAAGGTAAATATCAGCCCCACCAGAACAACAAACAAAACAATCCGAACTATTGACCGAAAGCGTGAAGAAGAGCGGCGAAGAATGTTTCATTTTGCCAAAGATCATGCTACTGAATTTGCCGCAAAACTAGCTCAGCGCGTTATCGACAAAAAGATCATTGAAACAACATCCGCTGAAGCAGTCAGAGAGGCATTTGAAAAGCAGCTCAATAAGCTTGGATATATAGATGAGTTCGAATTACAAATGAAGATCGCACCGATACGGACTATTGCTGAAGATCCCAATGTGGTCAGCCTCTTTTTCGCTCAATATATTATCGAGGATCTTATCGACAACCCTGCGATCCAAGATGTTTTTGGCGACGATCTTGATATTTACAGAGCTGTCGATTCCGTCTTCAGAGTGTTGCGCCCCTGATGGATCATCCGGCTTCTCTTCCTGTTCTCCTCACGGCAGATAAACAGGGTAATATTAGAGAGTTTTCTGAACTCAAAGCCGTTGGAATGAGCAACGGTCATTTCCATCGCCCTGAACCGGAAGACTTCATAGCGCTCCCTGAAGGCAGTGAGCTCTTTGCCCTCCCAGATCGCCTCCCCATAGGCTGGGATGCAGCCGCCAGTGAACCGGTACTTCTTGATCAAGATCCGCATACCGAGGGACAACCTGTCCAGGCGGTAGCGGCCTTTATGTCTCCGGCACACACTTCAATATTCAACTCAGCCTACCAAACACAGCCAAAGGCGCCCACTCTCCCTCTCTTTGCTTACACCGCCGTTGGCTGGTATCGTGGCCGGTTCTGGGTCACAGCATTTCGCAGTGACCTCGATAAAAGGCAGGACCGGGATCAATATAAACAGGCTATAGTTGAAAAGAGAACAAGGATAAAACTTAAAAATTACAAAGATAACCGGCTTGTTCAGCATCTGGGGAAATGTTGCCTTACCTATGGTTGCCCTGCAGCTCGCAACTATTTTATGGATCGATGGGAAGCACCTCTGCCGTCATCTCCAGATTGTAATGCGCGATGCCTTGGCTGTATTTCCTTCCAACCATCCGAGAGTTGTTCGGCAACCCAGGATCGAATCACCTTTATTCCCACACCAGGTGAAATTAGCGAGCTGGCTACGGCCCACCTGCAACAGGCGGAAAACCCGATCGTCAGTTTCGGCCAGGGATGTGAAGGTGAACCTCTCCTTCAAGCCGATGTTTTAGAAGCGGCTATCAAACTGATCCGAAGCCATACGAGCAGGGGGACTATTAACCTCAACTCCAACTGCAGTCTGCCCGACAGTGTAGCACAACTCGCCCGGGCAGGCCTCGACAGTGTCAGAGTAAGCCTGAACTCTGTTCAAGATAAGTACTACAACCGCTATTATCGACCAAAAGGATATACCTTTTCAGATGTTAAACATTCCATCAGGGTGATGAAGGACAGTGGCAGGTTCGTTTCACTGAACTACTTCATCCTTCCAGGTGTGACCGACTCTGAACAAGAATTTGAAGCGCTTTGCCAGCTCATCGAAGGCTATTCTCCGGATTTAATTCAACTCCGCAACTTAAATATGGATCCCGAATGGTATCTCAAGGTATTGCAATTCCCCAAGACCTCCTCCTCACTCGGTATTCGACACTGGCTGAAACTCCTGAAAAAAGAATACCCATCTCTTCGGTTCGGCTATTTCAATCCTCAGGTCAATTAATTTTTTGTTACTACCAGAAGATACCATGAGAATGTTCCAAGTCTACATGCAGCTGTCCTGAACCAAGACTCTCGAAGAATCTTTCCTGACACTATTGCCTGCCATATTAACAACATAATTTCAAAAGACATTCCTCGGTTTCTTGTTTATTATGACAGGTTTTCAGGAGTAAGGCACTAACACCGGTTAACGGTAAAAATTCCTGCACTCTTTTCAGTACCAGCTTGATGGGTATAAGTACCTTGGTGGTAGATGTAACCACATAATTTTAATTTACATTCCTCAGATTCTTGTTTTTTATTGAATTTTTCCCCTGATAATATATCATATCAGGTAATAATTTTTATTAAATACAGATCATGACCGGAGTTTTACTATGAATCAGCTGTCAAATATGCGTCTGACCACTCAAAGACAAATCATTCTGGAAGAACTAGGCAAGGTGAGCTCACACCCTACTGCCAATGAAGTATATGACATGGTAAGAAAACGGCTGCCACGTATAGGTCTTGGTACTATCTACAGGAACCTGGAGCTAATGGCAGAAAGCGGGATCATCCTCAAATTGGAAGTTGGTGGTACCCAGAAACGATTTGACGCAACTGTCGAGACTCATTATCACATTCGTTGCACGAGCTGTGGCAGGGTGGATGATATTGATATCGAAGTAAAGGACAACATCAATGAAATTGCTGCCAGATCCTGTGACTACAAGGTCCTGGGCCACCATATTGAATTCTCTGGAATCTGTGTGGATTGCTCCAATGAAAAGCAAACCGTAAATTGAATAACCCTTTTGAGGAGTGTCAAAAGGGTGCTGACGTCAACCGAAAATAACTTTACAAAACCGCCGCTTTCCTACCCTCACCACTATCTCCCCGCGCGGTTGAACAACTTCAGCGACGTCGGATACTTTTCCACCATTAATAGATACAGCGTTCTGCCTGATCATCCTTCTGCCATCAGAAGTCGACTTTACTAGACCTGCATCCATAAGCAATTGCGGCAACCAGATCTCTTCTGCAGCCGGACAGACAAACTCCGGCATGTCGTCCGGAATGCCTCCTTTGGCAAATACTTTCTCGAAACTTTCCTCTGCGGCAAGAGCAGCTTCACGAGAGTGAAAACGGGCTGTCAGCTCCCGAGCCAACTTTTTTTTCACTTCTTTGGGGTGAAGAAGACCACTGTTCATTTTCTCACTTAACTCTTCAATCTCACTCTTGCTGAGATCACTGAGCAGCTCATAATAACGAAACATCAGTTCATCCGACATGGAGAGCACTTTTCCATATACATTTTCAGCTGATTCAGTAATACCTATATAGTTATCAAGGGATTTACTCATCTTATTGACCCCGTCCAACCCTTCCAGCAGGGGCATGGTGAGAACTATCTGCGGCTCCTGGCCACGGGTTCTCTGCAGATCTCTTCCCATCAAGAGATTAAACAACTGGTCGGTCCCGCCCAATTCAACATCCGCCTCCATTGCAACTGAATCATAGCCCTGGATCAGAGGATACAAAAACTCATGAATAGATATAGGTTTGCCATTTTCGAATCTCTTTTTAAAATCGTCTCTCTCCAGCATCCTGGCCACAGTCAGTTCGGACGCCAGTTTTATCATCTCGTAAGAGCTGAGTTTTCCGAGCCAGGTGCTATTGAAAACTACACGGGTTCTTTCCGGATCCAGGATTTTGAAAACCTGCGCTTTGTATGATTCGGCATTTTCCGCTACCTGCTCAACTGTCAATGCCTTCCTGGTATCGGATTTCCCGGTGGGATCACCTATCATACCTGTGAAATCACCTATAAGAAAATATATATCATGGCCAAGATCTTGGAAATGTTTGAGTTTTTGCAGAAGAACCGTATGACCAAGATGGAGATCAGGGGCAGTCGGGTCAAACCCTGCCTTAACCTTCAGCGGCACGCCTGTTTCCTGTGATCTTTTCAGTTTTTTTAACATTTCTTCGCGAGAAACGCAGTTCACTGCTCCACGCTCAATCAATTCAAGCTGTTCTTCAATCGAAACCATTTCACAAACCATTTTAATAAACTATTTAATAATTCTGCGAGTAGAGAGGCTACAGGCTTATGCTTGTTTGTTCAGCACTGTTTACTTCGCGTACTCAACAGCACGAGTCTCCCGAATCACCGTAACCCTGATCTGGCCCGGATAAGTCAATTTTTCTTCTATTGATCTGGCAATATCCTGGCTGAGTAAAGTAGCCTGCTCATCCCTAACCTTGTTGGAATCAACAATGATTCGTAGATCACGACCTGCCTGAATAGCATAAGATTTTTCAACTCCGTCATGTTCATTTGCAATTGCTTCGAGGTCCTCCAACCTCTTGACATAACTCTGAAGCATCTCTTTTCTGGCCCCAGGACGGGCACCCGAAAGAGCATCAGCTGCCTGAACAAGAACATCTATGACACTTTGAGGTGGCTGATCTTCGTGGTGAGCGCCGATGGCGTACACAACTTCCTCGGATTCACCGTATTTCTTGGCGAGATCCCTGCCAATTATTGCATGTGAACCTTCAACCTCATGATCAACAGCCTTGCCGATATCGTGGAGCAATCCAGCGCGCTTGGCGACTTTAATATCTACACCCAATTCAGACGCCATAATACCGCAAAGAAAAGAAACTTCCAGCGAATGCTGGAGTACATTCTGCCCATAACTCGTTCGGTATTTCAGTCGCCCAAGTAAATCCATCAGCTCCACATGTACACCGTGAGCACCTACGTCGAAGGTTACCTGCTCACCTGCCTCCCGCATAGTTCCTTCAAGTTCCCTGGTGACTTTTTCGACAATCTCTTCAATGCGTCCTGGGTGTATCCGACCATCGTTTATGAGCTGGAGCAGTGACAGACGGGCGACTTCTCTGCGAACCGGATTAAAACCTGACAAAATTACGGCTTCAGGAGTGTCGTCGATGATAATGTCAATGCCTGTTGCCGCTTCAATTGCCCGGATATTCCTCCCTTCTCTACCAATGATTCTCCCTTTCATTTCATCACTGGGAAGAGGGACCATGGAGACCGTTCTGTCAGCAACATAGTCACCGGCATATCTTGAAATGGCCAGTGCCAGGATATTTTTCCCTTTTCTGGCCGCTTCAATTTTCATCTCATTTTCGATTTTAGCAAGCCTTTTTGCGGCATCCATCCGAGCCTCACTCTCAAGTGAGTTCATAAGCATTTTCTTGGCATCTTCCTGACTTATTCCAGCCAATCTCGAGAGTTCGTGTCTCTGTTTTCCAACGAGATTATCAACTTCCTTATGCTTTTCCAGCCACTCTCTTTCCACCTGTTTAAGGCGCTTTTCATCACTGGTCAGCTCCTGCTGCCTTCTATCGAAGTTCTCCCACTCCTGTTTTAATCTATCCCCTCTTTTCTTATGCTGTTTGCGCTCATCCTTTAACTCATCCCGCTCAATTTTAAGTTCCTCTTCAAGCGCCTTTTTAACCTGATAGGCAGCCTCTTTGCTCTGCAGCAGCGCCTCTTTTTTTAACTGCTCAGCCTCGACTATTGCTGTTTCAACAATTTGCTTACTTTGGAACCTTATATTTTTTTCATTCCCTTCGACAAACCGTTTTCTGAGAAAAAAACCGACCAAAGCACCTGCAAGAACACCAAGGCTTATTAAATAATAGGGATGACTGAACGAATCCATTTGGAATCCTATCGAATGAACGACTGACAGGACAGGGGAAAAGTATTAAAACAAAAACCGAGGGGGGAAAAGATGAAAGTTCAATCGACAATGCTTATATCTGCTACTCTTCTAGCAGACACGCTCCTGCAATAATAAACACCAGCCAATATCACTTATCGATGAC
Organism: uncultured Myxococcota bacterium; assembly: GCA_964196355.1. GTDB lineage: Bacteria > Desulfobacterota > Desulfobulbia > Desulfobulbales > Desulfocapsaceae > Desulfomarina. Next base: position 11,596 of record CAXMTO010000223.1, on the reverse strand, counting down.
AGGAACACAGTCAACTCTCTCATCTTTAATTCTGCAAAGACTCCAATTCCCCCTGTTTTATAAATTGTTTTTCAGAGGGAGAGAGTCATAACGTCCACATATTACTCAAGCTACCATACATTACCAGTAATCACCGAGAATCACACACTTTCTTTGAAGGTGGTATCCACATCTGTCTAGAAAAAACTTTCTCGATCACTAACTCTATCACTGGATATATCCGAAAGAGTATTAAAGAAACATCCTGCTTCCCAATATTCGTTTTTTGTTACAACAGCACCTTTCAGCTGAAGTCAATCTTATTTAGATATGTTTAACCGGATCACCATACTCGCCACAACAGCTAAGAGCAATACCATCATCCGGATCAATAATAATCAGTGATTCTTTCTCACTTATCAAATAATCTCCCCCACACTGCCGTGTCGTCAGGACAGTTAAACCTATATAATAGGTGGGCATCCTCATAACAACGTCAGGAAATTCGCGAGCGATCCTCCTTGAGATACCAGCGGAGGTACCCTTTTTAGGAGAGTTGGCTCAACACACACTGATGATCACCAACAGTGCAGGGAAAGAATAGTTTTTCACTTACTCGTTTTGAGCAAAAAAGCATACTCGAATTTAAAAATCAACCAGGCTAAAAGAAGCACTGTAATTCAACTATAGCAGACTTTCTTCTAAACGAAAACATATTATCCGCCATCTCTTTGCTCTCCAGACAACTTTGTGCTGATTTCCTCGTTTAGCCTGGTAATCCTGGCCCCGGAGTTATCCCTATACTCCTCAAACTCCAGCTTCAGCTTCACATAGCGTGAAGCAATATTCAAACATGCGAGAATAGCAATTTTACTGACAGGCAGTGTCCCTGTACTGTGAGGCGATCCGGATTCAACCAAGCCACTGACAAGTGAAAAAATTGACTGTATCTCTTCCTCTGAAGCAGCAGTATAAAACGAGTGCTCCTGCCCCAGAAGTTCAAACCGCACCAGTCTTTCATTATCCGACATATCTGTTCTGCCCTGTCATTATTACCATTTCACATATCTCGTCAAATCGAACTAAGAAGTCTCTATGGAAAACAGATTCTGCTGCCCCTTTCCTTCCTCCTCTTTGGCGTCTTCAGCATCTGTACTCTCGTCACTGCCTGTTTCTTCCGCAGACGCTGTCTCTTCCTCGGTAGCCGTTTCCACGTCCGACTCCTCATCTACCGGGGTAATTTCGTCAAATTCATCATCATTGAGACTCTGTTCCCATTCTTCAATCTGCCCGACTATTTTTTCTACCCTCAGACTTACCTCACTTCGCTCTGAATTTTTAGAGCTTACACTCTCTCGCAGCTCTTCTATAATTTCATCACGGTCCCGTATTTCCTGCAAAAGCACGGCTTTTTCTGTGCGTAATTCAGTAAAGCGGGTCAGTAAATTCTCCACAAATTTTTCCAGACGTTTAAGTTCCCTATCCTGCTCCATTACTATGGCTCCTTTATCGATTTTTTCCTAATCCGAACAGATCTTAATTTTTAATAATCCCTGAACTCTGTTTAGCACCTTACCCCAGCAACACTGCAATAAAAGACAAGAACCTGAGGAATGTCTCTTGAAATTATGTGACTATACATACCACCAAGGTACTTATACCCCCTTGTGGGGTGTTAGGTTGCCCTTAGTCAACATAAAAGTCTTAGGGAAGTATACCATGCCCCCTTCAGTCTGCAACCTCAATCATATGCGTGTATAATGCCACTTTAGCGGCTGTCCATTGTCATAAGGCATATAGCCGTTAAATACCCGGGGATCATCATCGAAAACAAGCGGTAAAAAATACTTGTCTCCTTCCCACATTGGCAAATCCAGGATAGCATCGACATCCACCCACAGCAAATCACCTTCTTCATTTGACAGCTTTGGTGTCCCTTGAAATTTATCGACCCTGTAAATAAAACCAAGCCAATTCTCTCCCTGGGGACCAAAACCGGTCCAATTTATTACGCCTCTTAACAGAACTTTCTCGCAGATTATGCCGGCTTCTTCGTAAAGTTCCCGCAGCAGACAGTTGTAAATGTCCTCTTCCGGTACCATTTTCCCACCCAAACCATTATACTTACCCAGGTGCTGATCATCCTGCCTCTTATTGCGATGAACCAGCAGCGTCTGTTTACCATCCGGGGAAAGGATATAGCCAAGGGTTCCAATTATTGGAGTATACATAATGTTCTCGATTCCTCTAGCCCGCATTCTTCATGAACTTTTTGAGTTGAACCTTCAATATCGCTTCATGCCCGGCGCCTCGACCTGCGAAAAAATTTGTTGGTGAGAAATCCGGGCTAGAAAACTCGATATTTAAAATCAGAAATTTGTTTCACTGGGTATCAACCATGTCTATCGAGGCTACCGTTGTAAAAATGACGAAGCTTAACCCATTTCCTGTTGAATACGGAGTGACGACATGCTATCATCACTCCTATTCGTAATACTCTTTCCCAGTGATAACTTTGACATTTTGCAGCAAAACATCTCAGCTACCACCTTCATTCCGGTACGCAACTTTCCTCCTGGTTTTTCTTTCCGCTCTCTTACCATCGGCAGGATTCAGTGATCAGCTCTTCCCTCTTTATCCGAGCATAAAAAATAATTTTAATTTCTGGAAAAAAATCTATTCCACATATTCACTCAACGATGCAGTTATACATGACTCTGATAATTTGTCCAGAATTTACGAAGTAGTCCCCATGCTTGATTCAACGTTGCCGGGTGGCCAGCGTACGAAGACGACATCTCTCGAGAAACTACACAATAATTACTCAAAATTATTACGTAAAATGTCTGTTTCCCAGAAAGCCACAACCGCTGAAGAAAAGAGAATTTCTGCTTTGTTCAAAGGACCTAACCGGTTCAAAGAAATGGCAAAAGCCGCAAAAACCGTGCGCAGTCAAACCGGTCAGAAAGAACGTTTCATTGAAGGGGTAACACGATCCAGGATGTACATGAAGACCATGAAAGAAATTTTTCGCTCTCAGGGTCTGCCCGAAGATCTTGCCTATCTGCCCCACGTAGAATCCTCTTTTAACATAAAAGCTTATTCAAAATTTGGTGCTGCCGGGATGTGGCAATTTACACGGGGGACAGGGAAACAGTACCTGACAATTGACGCCGCTCTTGACGAAAGACTGGATCCGATACTGGCAACACGTGCAGCTGCGCGTTACCTGAAAAAGAGTTATCGTTTTCTTAATAACTGGCCCCTTGCCATTACCTCGTATAACTACGGAACGGCTGGTATGCTTCGGGCCGTTAAGGCGAAAGGAGGTTATGAGGAAATCTTCAATAATTACAATGAAGGTCACTTTAAATTCGCATCCAAAAACTTTTATTCCGAGTTTCTTGCAGCCCTTAAAGTGGCCAAAAAAATTGAGGCTATGAGTACAGCTGCTCATAGATCTGCTCAGTCATCTCATCATCTCAAACTCCCTGGGTTTATCCACGTCGATCACATCAAAAACCACTTTCGCCTGAGCCAGAAACAGATAAAAAATTTCAACCCCGCTCTCCTCTCTTCTGTATTTACAGGAGAAAAACTGATCCCTAAAGGCTATTCTCTACGACTTCCAGGTACTGGAAAGGTCAAACAACGCATCAAATTGATCCCGTCTTCCTGGTATGTAGATAGACAGAAACGCAGTAAATTTCACAGAGTGAAAAAAGGAGATACGGCTGGAAGCATCGCAAAGCTTTACGGGGTTTCTACAAAGAATCTTCAGAAGGCCAACAATCTTGATAAATATGCAACAATCTATATCAGGCAAAAATTGAGAATTCCCGGTTTCTCTAATGCCACCTCCTCTGGGTACAAAGTGCTTCAATTGAAAAGTCAGAAGAAAAAACAATTCCAGAAACAGAATCAAAACGAGAACATTCCTCTCCTGACCGCGGCAAAGAAAATAAAACCGTCAGCCGAAAATAAAACGCCTGTCCCTCCAAAACATCCAGATCTTTACAGTGTTTTTGGTAGCTTCAAAAAAGATTCAAAGGTCTATGGATACATTACCATTCAACCTGAGGAATCATTAGCACTCTATGCGCAGTGGCTGGGTTCGACTATGAAGGAACTGGTAGCGCTGCATAATCAAGGCCCTGTTCCCGCCATAGAACCCGGCCAGAAACTCCTCCTTGTCTTCCACAAGCTCTCAATAGAGCATTTTGAGGAAAAACGCCTCGACTATCTTCTTGAAATAGAAGCTGATTTTTTCAAAGCGTACACCATAGTCGGCCAAAAAACATACGAGGTAAACAGTGGAGATACCTTCTGGGAACTCTGCTATAATAAATTTGACATTCCGATGTGGTTGCTTGAACGGTACAATTCTTCACTTAATTTATCAAAGCTCAAATCCTCCCAGGAATTGATAGTACCAATTTTAAAAGCATTATAAGAAAGTATCAGAGAACAACCATTTCTATTCAACATCTCTCAACCATTTAGCCCATAACTCTACCTGTATAAGGTCAATCATGGATATTTCACTGACAATTAAAGAACTAAAAAGCAGACCCTATTTTACCGATAACGTGGGCATGATTCTCATCCACAATGGCACTGTTCGGAATTGGTCACGAAAGAGCAAAGCAAAGGTTTCCGCTCTTGAAGTGACCCCGGACTATGCAAAAATGGAAGCCCTCCGACAGGAATATCTGCAACATGAAGGTATCTTTGATATAATAATAGAAGCATTTTCCGGAACATTCCTCCCTGGGGATGACCTCCTTTACATCATCGTCGCCGGTGACATCCGGGAAAACATCAAGCCTGTGCTTTCTGACCTTCTCGACAGAGTCAAAGCCGAGGCAGTCACCAAAAAAGAGATACTCTTAGCCTGAGCCCTCTGAGGTAAGAGATAATTAACCACATCGGATATCCCATGGACATCATTCAGCCAGAAAAAAACAAGAATCACACAACTCTTACTGCATGGGCAGAAATGAAGGTTTCCAATCCTTCTCTGATAAGCACTGCCACGCGCCAGCTCCTTCGCATCATCCTCATCACAATAAAAGAGTTCAACAACAATGATCTCTCTCTACGATCCAGCGCTTTAACATACACCGTACTGCTCTCTCTCGTCCCAATGCTCGCCATGAGCACGGCTGTAGTAAAGGGATTAGGGGGAGGCGATCAACTGAGGGAAGCCGCCTATAGCTATATAGATACACTGGAACAGACCGCCCCCAAAGAACAGCCCGCTCACTCTCAGGAGAGACTTACCGACCACCTCCGCTCTGCAGCCGACAAGCTTTTTGACTATGTCGATCGTACTAATTTTGCCACCCTCGGAACCATTGGAATGATAGGTATCCTGTTCAGTGTTGTTTTGGTACTGAGCAATATTGAATCTGCTATGAATGCTATCTGGAAGGTACAGGACGGACGGTCCATTGTCAGGAAAATTGCAGATTATCTCACCCTGGTCATCCTCATGCCAATTTCTATTAACGTGGCGTTTGCCGCCAGCGCTTTTCTTGCAAACCCGAAACTCGCATCCAAAATTGACGTGGTAATACCTTTAGCCTGGCTGCAGACATTTCTCCTCCAGCTTTTGCCTGTTTTTTTTATCGCCCTGACCTTGTATGTAATATACATTTTTTTTCCTAATACCAAGGTCAAAACTTTGCCCGCTGTCTTCGGTTCCATCCTCGCGGCATTCCTCTGGTTCAGTGTGCAAAATGTGTACATTACACTTCAGATAGGTGTTGCAAAATATAATGCCATTTATGGCTCCTTTGCCACCTTGCCACTCTTTCTCATCTGGATGTATCTAGGTTGGAATTTTATCCTGGCCGGTGCGCAGGTTGCTTACGCAGTTCAGAATATGAAGACGTACAGGCTCACCAGGATCCCTGCAAAACCATCACAAAATCTTGCTGCGGCATTTGATATCATTCACCTTACCTATTCTTCTTTTGAGCAAAAAAAGGCCATTACAGTTTCAGACATCTGTGCTCAACTTCCCGAGTACCCTGAAGCGGTTTTGCAGGAAGTGGTTGCTCAACTTCAGGATGCGGCAGTTCTCCATCTTTCGCTATCAAACAAGCAGCTGCTTCCATCAGAGCCGATTAAAAGTTTCGATAACCAGACTGTGGTCGATATCATCCTAGGCACAGATGCGCCTGATACCGAGGGGGGGAATCAAAGCTTACGAACGATCAAAGGTAAATCTGCATAAAAAGAGAGACATATTATGAGTGAAACTAAAACATTAGATGAATTCCAAGAGAAATTTCGTGTAGATGAGTTAAAAATACTGGAAAAAGGAGTCTGGTCCTGGTCTGTCAGGCCGACACAACCAACCTTGGGCTCAGGAATACTTTCCTTAAACAGATATGCACTTCACCTATCAGATGTGACCCCTGAAGAAATGGCAGATCTGGGAGAGCTGATTGTACAGTTGGAGAAAACGGTTAAGACCATTTTTAATTACAGCATCATGAATTATTTAATGCTGATGATGGTCGATCATCATGTCCATTATCATGTAATCCCAAGATATGACGGAATCAGGCAATTTGCAGGTTTTGAGTGGGTTGACAATGGATGGCCCGCACTCCCGGTGCTGGGAGAGAGTCAACATACAGATGAAACAGACATTTTGCAAACTATCAAAAGCACCCTTTTATCAGCCATTCGCTTCTAACCCCGACGAAGGGGGATAAGCATCTCGGTGGCACACTATGTATTTAATGTTAGAATAATATTTGTTTTCTTATTTTGCCTCATCGTACACTTGACAGGGTAATATCTCCGTACCAGGCTGTGGCTTCCCCGTCGGTGTCGTCGGTGTCGGTCATTATTGCAATAGCAGTAACTTCGCCCGGATCGGTGCCGAACAGTTTTTTATAGTCAGCGAAAATATCCCTTTCCTCAAAATGCCATTGTCCAGCCATGGTGTTTCCGGACTCGACAGCCACCATGATCGCACTGGAGGTATAGGCGTTTGGAATTGAACTCCCTCTCTTCAGGTGGTTTGCCCAGATATAGTTAATCGCCTTAGTTTTCCAGAAGTAATTGCCGGCAAATACGACATAGAGCCTGGCAGCATAGTCATCCCCTGCTCTTGTTTTTTCATCGCCTTTTATTATGGTATGGTCAATTTTCCAAGACCAGCGTAAGTAACGATATTTTTTTGGATCAAAGCTGATTTTCCTGACTAAACCTGATGCCGCAGCCCGACTGGTGGCTTTAACGACAACTCTCCCCTTCTGTGGAGTCAGATGGTACTGGGTTAAACCCTTAAAACTTTTTTGCTCCCAGCCTGCCAATCCCTCAGTATTGAAACGACTGACACTCAATTCATCCGCCAGGATAGGTACAGCGGTTACCAGCCAAACCGATGCAATTATACCAGCTGTTGTTTTCTTCAGTTGTGTCATCTTAAATTGAAAAGAGTTTCCAATAAACATCAATCGGGGCAAACAGCCCCACTTCACTAAACGATGCTGTCATCTCTGCTAAATATTTTCTCAGATGCTATCCGACATGTCCTGAAGGCATCTCATACTCTAATTTTGATAGATCTGTCACAATGAGTGGTACTGCCACATACTATCAGGCCGAGGGACTGAACAGGTTAAGTGCTGTCTCAATAAATTTTATTAAACCAATCGTTAATAGCAGGTATGTGCATATTCGTCGATAGAACAGGAACATCTTTGGATTATGAAATAACTGCCCTCCAAGCCATGTACCTGTGATCAGGAATGGAGCTGTAGCAGCCATGAGATAGTAGTGCTTCTCGTTCAGATTGCCACTTACAATAATTGAAATAATACCGAAGAGAGATAAGAAGGTAAAAAATATAATCAGATTTGACCGGACCATGGTGTCTGTATTTGGCATTGCGAGTTGAGCCAGTATCACGGGTGGCCCCGGGAGACCTGCAGAGCCATTTAAAAGTCCGGCAAAGATGCCGATAAAGGCAATTTCAAGTTTTCGTAATTGCCTGTGAAATCGGAATCCTTTAAGTAAAAAAACAGCTACAACAACTACAGCTAAGGCAATAACGAAGCCTATGACCTCTGGATCTAAGCGATAAAGTAGTAAGAGCCCGCCCCAGGTACCAAGAAAGCCTCCAGGGATCAGTGGTATTATTTGTTTCCATTGAACACCCTGCAGGGTCTGTCTAAGTCCTGGCAGAACCGCTATTACCTGCATACCAAAAATAACAGGTACAAATGACGAAGGCGGCATAATCATGGACAAAAGCGGTACTGCGACAAGAGCAAAACCAAATCCACTGAACCCTCTGATGATACCAGCAATTAATACTATTATTCCACTCATACCGATTGTAGTGAAAGTTAACTCGATAATCAAATTATCCCTCCGGCCTTGTCTGGTTGTAATGTGTAGCTTTTATCGCTATGAGACGATGGATTTGGTGAAGTTGGAAAAATAATAATACTACGACTCCTGTTAATCCGCTCCAGCAAAAGTCAACTATTCCGACGAGTACGTTTGAGAGGGAGGTTCTCAGAATTAATTCCTGTTCCTGCTGACGAGAGCTGGCGAAATGAACCTTCGGAGATAATTTCGTTTAGAAAATTAATACCAACACCCCACAAGGGGGTATAAGTACCTTGGCCATGTTCCCAAAACAAACACTCTAGTTTCTGATTTTTCCAGTTAACCTCATGGATGACCTGGAAGTTTCTCCAGGTGGTGATTATTGTATCCGCTATGTGTTTCAGCACTCACCGTGTACCTTCTGTGACGCAGAGATGCCTGGAGCATATTAAAGAATTAGAAGCCAACAGTAATAGCTCTTATGAGAAAACGCCAAGACATGAATCTTTTTAAAATTTTATGAGGTGGGGAAATGCGATATATTCTATTTATAGCCGCCATAGTCAGCTTAATGACCATCGAAATATCCGCAAAAACCGCATGGGCTGATTCGCAAAACGATGCGGCCGGAATTTTGGATGACATGGTGTTTATCGGTCACGTTGGCCCCAAGGGAGGGAATGCAAACGGGGAGGATGAGGTCGTCTTTGAAAACGGACAATTTCTCTCAACAAGCTGTAGCAAATATGGTTTTGGAACAGCAACATATATTGCCTCTCGAGACGGCGACAACATAACCTTCACAGCGACAACACGGAGTCCTAAGCATGGACAAATCGAGTGGCAGGGAAAAATCGTCGGCAAAGAGATAGAAGCCTCATACATATGGACGAAAGAGCGTTGGTACTGGTTTGATGCATATGAGGAAAACTGGTTAAAGGCTCGTCTTAAAAAGGATTAATCAAATCTTTTTTGATTGTTAAGGGATTTTAATTACCACAACAGAGACATCGTCCTCTGGCTTTTGATCTCCCCTGAACTGGTCGACCTCATCTATCAGTGAATCGCAAATCTCTGATGCAGTTCTGCCTGCGTTTTCTGACACAATTCGCTCAAGACGGTGTTTACCGAATTGGGTCCCATCGGAACCGGATGTTTCCCAGATTCCATCTGTTCCTATCAGTATCACATCACCAGATTCCAGTTGATCTCTGTGGTTTTCAGAATAAGTTAGATCACAATCTACCCCCATAGCAACCCCAGGTCCGCTTAACGGCACTATTGAACAATCAGTATTGCAGAAGAGCCACGCTGGGTCATGCCCTGCCCGAACCCACCTCAATTGCCGGGAAGCAGGGTTGATTTCGACAATGAAAAGTGTGACAAACCGGCCACTATCGCCCATATCTGCCGAGAGTTTAGAGTTGGCAGATGTAATGACCCCGGATAAGTCGGTGTCCACCTCATAGCGTCCGCGAATCAGAGACCGAACCGTGGCCATCAGTAACGCCGCACCTACGCCATGACCTGTAACATCACCGACAACAATGCAAACCTTCCCGTCTTTTTCATGCAAAACATCGATATAGTCTCCCCCGGTCTCTTCGCAATAGCTCATTCTAACTGCAATGTCTAAATCAGAAGTGTCTGCATCAATCTCCGGGAAAAAATTATGCTGCACTTCCTTTGCCACTTCAAGGCCTTGCCGCATGCGCATGCCGTCTTCCAACTGGATGGTCATATTGTTAAATGCATCAGCAATCATTTGCCGCTCATCTCGGACATTAAAATCCAGCTTTGTTGAGAAATCTCCTTTAGAGACACGTCCAAAAGCTGACACCATGGAGAAAAAAGGCGCCAGCATACGACGTGAGCGAAGCGCAACAATGACCACCATAACTAACACGAGTGCTGAGACGATTAGCAGACTATCGAGGCTTAACCATCGGCTAAATCTTTCCGGGTGCCTGGCTATTCGAAAAAGTACTTCACGCTCAGGAAGGATATTCAGAATCCCCAATCCTATTTCAGCTGTGGCATAAGCCCATATTGAGACCTCTCCCTCATAGGGCACTGATACATAGCCTTCCTTCCCGTACTGCATTCCCTCAAAAAGTGCCGTTGCCTCACCTTCAAAATCGGGGTCAATCTTGAGGTAAAATGTCGATGCTTTCCACTCCGCTTTGTCAGACAGTGGATTTCTTATGCCAATGACTAATGGAAGGCCACTTTTTGCATTCATGGATAAATTCATCCTCAGCAAGAAACTTTGCATATATGGAGACCATTGCGAAGCAGGCCTGATATTTTCAAACAACTTTATGAAGTCAAAATCTATAGCAATGTATCCCAGTATTGAGTTATCAGGCCGAAAAACAGGCAGCCCTGCGATAATGTGTTGTTCCTTGAAAGTGGTTGAGGCGCCGGGGCCGGTTGCAGGAAGAGCCCAGAGTGGTTTGTCCGGTTCTGGCTGTGGAATATTTTGGAATGGATTGGTTATTGTTTCTGTCTCTTTTCTTACCGGGTATCTCAAATAAAAACCCTGTTCAGCAAAGAATTGAACTGATACTAAATGATCCCCATATTCTTTTATTCCTGGAAATTTTATTGCCAATTGTTCGGCGACCTGCTCCTGAATCCACAGAGTATCTCTCTGAGAAACTGCTGTTTTTGAATGAACCAAAGCCCCCTCGATGGCGTCTCGTAAGCTCTCCACATGCTCTATTATAAAATTCAGCTCTCTGTTAAGGTTGCGATTATAATTGTCTGCCGATTCCTCCAATTCCTTTGCTGCTGTCTGTAGTAGCAGGACCTTAGCTATATGGTAGACCTCATCACCCAGTCTATCGAACAGCTTTTGATTTATAAGGAAAAAGCCAAGAAGTGGCACAACACTGAATATTATCAAAATTATTAAAAATTTCGTTCGAAGCCCCATGCTGGTTATCCGTTGAAATTATGAGAGAATATAGGCAACAAATCACACCGTGTTTGATTGCAAAGCCCGTCAATCTGGATAGCTGGATATCAAGAGAAAGAGCTACCTAACCCCGACGAGCGGGATAAGTACCTTGGAGGTGTTTTTAACATTATGATTTAAAAAATGAAACAAGGAGCCTGACGACTTCATATTTTTCCCAGATAATTTCGAAGATTGTCAGGGGCGAATATATTTCCATCGTCCGGTAAAAAATAATGGCTGCCGCTAACGAGACAGCTACTCAACACATTCAAGACTGATGCGTCTCTGATCAGGAAA
>CAXMTO010000222.1:0-7346 GCA_964196355.1 uncultured Myxococcota bacterium | reverse complement strand
GCTGGAAAACTCTTAATAATTGACGGCCTAATCGTACCTGGGAATAGCGGAGGGCCCGGGATTTTACCATCAATGATAAAAACTCGTATCAACCCTGAGACTCAAAAATGGGAATATTCAACAAAGGCTACTGAAAATCTTGTGATCGGTGTTTTAGCAGGTAATTTTAATTCATCAGGATTGAGTTACAGTTTTAGCTCAGATTATGTCGTAGAAACGATAACCCAGTTAGGGGGGTGGACGGTTAGCTCCTCCTGCCATATCACCAAGAAAATCCATGTGTAACTTTCGCATCTGTAATTGGACCAGTTGCTACAGCTTGTTCGATCAATCGTTGAAATACCAATCCACGACTTCTGGAAGTTCGGCGATTGAAACGAAAAGTAAATTCTTCAAGGTATGCTTGTAAATGTTCGGGATCAAATGATCCTTGATGGGTACCCAGCATCCAGCGTTTGAACAAACTTGCAATGCGGTGAACGCCTGGCAAGCTAACATGAGCAGGATCACCACTATCGGAAAGTGCAACCTTTTTACGTTCATAACCGCACTTAGAAAGATCGTTATAACCACTCCAACCGTCAGTATGTATCATTGCGCCTGGTTCAACCATGTCTCGCACAAACGGAACCAAACTATTGCCGGATGCATCTGAAACATATCTCATGCGCACTCTTCCAAATCCTTTAGGGAATTTTATCTCCACGGCAATAACAACAATGCATTTGTGAGCTCCACGACCTCGTTTCCCATTTTGTTTGACTCCTCCTACGAAAGTCTCGTCTACCTCTACATTGCCAGATAAAAGGCTCCGGTTGGGCCGAACCATTGCCACCCGGTAACGTTGTAACATGGTCCAAGCCACACGATAACTCGTTCCTAATGTGCGTTGAAGTGTTTTTGCCGATATACCATTCTTTGCGGTAGTCATGTGCCAAGCAGCTTCAAACCATGTTGTGAGAGGAGTGCGAGTTTTATCAAAAATTGTTTTAGCTGTGCTTGATGTTTGATGGCGGCATGAAGAACATACCATACGATTGCGCGTCTGGGTCCATGCTGTTTGTTTTATACCACAGGTAGGACAAATAAATGCATCTGGCCAACGCAACTTTCTCAAATATTTAGCACATGCCTCATTGTCCGGGAACATCATCATAAATTCACGGTAAGTGTTCGGATAATCTCGCCCTGCAACAAGACTGATTGAAGGTAGTCTAATTTCATCCTGCTGATTCATAGCGGCATCTTATCACAGGAGGAGCTAACCGACTACCCCCTTTACTATAAAATGAAAAATAAAAATTTAATATAGATAGAATTCCCTTGTTTAGGGAAGAATATCTCAATAAATGAAAAATAATTACACCTATAACAGCCAATATCATGGAAAACCATGTATTAATACTGTTCGGCGTAGCAAGAAACTGGCGACTTAAAGGCAAATCTTCGTTTTTTCTACTTGAACACTGAGGGCAAACACAGGAGGCAGCAGATGGAATCAGGCAGTCGTTCAAAACATTTTGGTCTCAGCAACATGTCCAAAAAGAGCGATGACGTCGCTAAATACTACGACAACTGGGCCAGCGATTATGATGGAACCCTTGCCGATTGGCGATACGAAGCACCTGAACAAGTAGCTTCAATGCTTCGTGCAAAACTCTCGCCGAAATCGGTGATCCTGGATGCGGGATGTGGAACTGGCCTAAGCGGCAGAGCGTTGCACACGGCCGGGTTCACAACAATCGACGGGATTGATGTTTCTCATCGTTCCTTGGAAATTGCTGGCATGGCAGGTGCGTACAGAACCTTACATACGATGGACTTGCAACGGTTATCCTTACCCATTCCAGATAACCATTACGACGGACTTGCTTGTGTGGGTGTACTTACGTACCTAACCGATAGCGTTGGTACCCTCCGAGAGTTCGGTCGAGTCGTCAGATCAGGTGGTGCAGTCGCTATAACACAGCGCAGTGATTTGTTTGCGGAGCGCGAGTTCCAGAGCGTGCTTGAAGGGCTCTTAAATAAGGGGGTGATAGCGCAATTGCGCATCTCCGAACCGCTTCCTTACCTCCCGGACAACGAGGAATTTGGTGACCAGATTCTTGTACACTACGTTGGCTATACTGTCGTATAAGGTAGCACTGAGCGAATTGCTAAAAAATCGAACAATTGTTTCCAGCGGACGGCCACAGCCGCCGTTGAAACGGAGCGTTATCCTATTAATAAGGCCCGGCACATGAACACATCTCATAAAATATTTGAACATCAAATCTGGCATTTTTTCTCATTAATTATTTTAATTTTCTCTATAAAGCTATACATATCCAGCGGCCCTGAAATACTCGATGGGTCATTCTGGGGTTTACGTACAAACTCGTGGTTTTGGCTGGCGATAACTATTCCTATTACTCATCAAATTTATGTTTGGTTAGTCTGGCGGCTTGAGCTCTACCAAAAGACCTTTACGAAACGTTACGGCCTATCCCTGGCATTTAAAATTTATGCAATAGGGTTTTCATTACTATTTGTAAGCAGACTGATTACAATAATGATTTTGGCGTATAGCAATAAAGACACTCTACATATAAATCCTATGCTCTCTTATGCTTTAGCACTTGTGATAACACCACCAGTAATATATCTTTTTTATTCAGTAAAAAAATATTTTACTATTGAGAGAGCTTTCGGAATTGATCACTTTGATACCAACTACAATGAACCCTATGTGAAAAAGGGGATATTTAAGTATACCGATAACGGGATGTATGTTTTTGGCCTCATGATTCTCTATTTACCAGGGCTTCTGTTTCTATCTAAGGCTGCACTTTTGGCTGCGCTATTCAATCATGTATATATCTGGGTGCATTATTACTTTACTGAACGTCCAGATATGGTAGTAATTTATGGAAATGCGCCATAAGTGTTTCAGTGACAGGAAGGGTCTGAGCTTATTTTGCAGGTTGTTGTAAATTTAAAATATATAATTTTTAATAAAGGCTGTGGTAACCCTGGTTGCACCTTAGCTAAACATTGGTAATTTTCATATTTACAGGGTCATTTTTTATGCTCTCTCCTCTTCTCTGGGTTTTGCTCTTGCTTTAAGTGCAAGATCTCTGACCTTTAATATATCCTCATCACTGAATACACCGTTCACACCGGAGATGGCGGCAAGTTTCATTCCATGCTTAAGCCCGAGTTTATATATTGTACGAACCTTTTCCCACTCAATTTCTCTGCCGATTGTAAAAACTTCATACCTGCCTTCAAGTGCAAGCACAATGGTTTCAGCAAGACAGGCATAGGCAACCTTGTGGGGCAGGCCGATATTTTTCATTTCAGGATTACCTGGAAGTTCTATCTCTCCTGATTCAATAACCAGAACATCAGGTCGTTTTGCAACATCTTTTGCAGACAAATCAAGGGGTCTTGCCACATCTGTAATAACACATCCGGGCTTGACTTTCATAATATCCAGAACCTTTTTCCCCTGCCCTGATGTAGCTGTCACAATTGCATCCATGTCTGACAGATATCTGTCCGGCTTTGTAGTGATCTTTAATTTTACATCTGGAGTTTCATCAAGAATGGATTGCTGCAAAGCAAGAAGTTTTGCTGTGTTCCTGCCGGCAAGAATAACTTCCTGAAAGGCTTTTGCCAGAAGTCGGCAGCAGACAGATCCAATGGCGCCGGTTGCACCGAGAACCATGGTTTTCCCGGCAATTTTTCTGCCTTTTTCAACCTTGATAAGTCCCATCCTGCGGACAGCATCTGCTGCAGCCCACAGTGCGCCTGAAGCACTGTAGCTGTTACCTGTGGTAATGGGAATATCTGCTTTTTTAGCAACGGTTACTCCTGCATCTCCAACAACCTTGGTAAATGCTCCAAGGCCCATTATCTGGGCTCCCATTCTTTTGGCCATTCTTGCAGCCTGCAGAAGTCTTGAGTATGTAAATTCAGGCTTGTGGGACAGCATCTGTTTGGGTGTGCCACCCACGGAAATCAGCCACCCTTCTGCCTCAGCACCGGTGGGAGATTTTATCCCTGTAACTTTTGAATAGACCCAGGGAGGTGCATAGGCAATAACCTTTTCAACAGTATCCATAAATTTAGGAGGTGTAAATCCTGAAAGAAAATCCACTGTTTTATCTTTTTTTAAAAACTCCTGGGAGAGAGGATGGATCACAAAGGCAAACCGGTTTACCCGTTTCTCTTTGCCGGAAGGATATACAATCCTCGGGTCCATTTTCTGGAGGCTGATGATTTCCAGAAGGTCATCATCATGGATACTATTTTGCTTTTCCCCGAGGGCTGCAATGATCAGTGCTTCTATTACATTGGCTCCCACTACCTGCTGCAGAATTTTAGGAGTGGTATCAATTATTACATCCACTCCCCTCTCTTTTAAAAATTCCACCCTGTCATCATAGGCTGTGGATGTAATAATGGTTTTACCACCAAGTTCTTCCAGGGTAGTATCTTTAAGATATTCATAAAAATTATAAAAGGGAACAACAATAATTGATGCCTTCTGCATGGCTTTTCTCAAGAGATATCTGTTCCATGTTTTAATGGGAACAACAGAGGATGTAAGTCTTTTTGTGGGAAGCCACTGGAGGATTTCATTTGTACCCCTGGCATATGTTTCAAGGCTTTTAACAGAGTGTATAAATTTGGAGATACCATTTTCCAACAAAGGATCTGCAAAGGTCAGGTTATCTGTATATTCTCCCATGACCTTGGCAATTTTGTAATTAATCATGCCTGAAAGAAACAAAACTTTGGAATTCTTAAAATAGTCTGTAAATCTATGGTTAATAAATCTTAAAGCCCATTCAAAGGAGACATCCCTTAATGCATTGCCTGAAGTTACAGGTGTCTGGATCTTTTCTCCGAGAATCTTTATTGTATTATCATGTTTGCTGACAAGTGATTTTGGACCGATACCATAGGGGAATTTTATATTACCAATACCAATTGCATCGGCTTTCTTATCCCATTTTAGAACTAATGAGGCAGCTTTTTCCATATCAGCATTAACACCGATACGTTTAATATTAAACTGCTGGCCCAAGAATTCAGTTTCAAATTCATAATCATCTTTACTGGCCCCAAGATTTATGCTGACAATCTGCTTCACTGTTACCTCCAATTAATTCGACAGACTGTTACACAACCTGTCGGGACACTAACATCATATGCCGTTATCTTTTATTGCACTGGACGGGCATAAAACAATGGCCTCTGCAATAAGAGTTTTCTCTTTGTTATTTTCAGGCTGCTTGCAGACATATTCATAGCCCTGGTGATTATTTGTCATAAAATTATCCGGTGCTATTTCAGGGCATAATGAGCAGTTAATACAGTTTGAATCAACATAAAACCTGCCTTGAACATTTTGAGAAATTTTATGAGCCATGGTTTGTCTCCTTTTAATCTATAAGATCTTTCATGATCTGTGTAACATCATTAAGAAGACTCTCTTCGCTGGATGGCCTTTTATGTATGCGGCAAAAGGATTCTCCTTTAACTGCCGTATTACGGCATTTTTTGTTGGATTTGGTCAAAGCCCTGCAAAATCCAGGCTGAAATTCTTTGGACTGCCTGCTTGATTCAAAGTCCGGCTGCTGTGATTTTTTCTCTTCAAAGCGGTCATGTAGAACCAGGGGGTCCTGATCTATTTTTCCGGATTGAACAATATCAATAAGATGGTTAAATTCTTCTTCAAATCCTTGGAGCAGTGTTTCAGGATCAGGCATAAGGCTGTTATCAGATGCCACACCAATGGTTACCCTTCCATTATAGCTCAAAATACTTATCCCAAGACCAATGGCGCCGGATCTTGGGACCCAGAACATAATATTGGAAATTTTTTTACCTGCAAAATAGAGTGGTTTTTTGGGGCCTGGCACATTTGTTAATACACAGGAAGCTTTATTGCCAAAAATCCTGGCAGCTTTTTGTGCAAGTTTGCCCGGAAGGTATCCTATGGCACTGAGCAGGCCAAAATTCACATAGGGATCTGCAGAGATTTTAAGTTTGTCCATACGCCGTTTGACCTCTTTGAGGCGAAGTACCGGATCTTTTAAAAAGACAGGCAGAGAGAGAAACACAAGGCTGAATCTGTTGCCAAGTTCAAACTCTCTTCCCGGCTTTCTAATATTGACCGGAACCGTTACTCGAAGATCCAGTTCATTAATTGGCGTGTTGCGTGTTTTTAAATACCTGCGCATGGACCCGGTCACAGTTGCAATGAGCACATCGTTTAATGTGGAGGAGCTGATTGCCTTACCAAGAGCTTTAATCCTGTCAAGGGGAATAGGATCTGTCCAGACAACTCTTTTCTGCACCCCGAGTTTCCCTTTAAAAGCAGTATTGGGATCAGCTTTCATGATTGTATATTTTGAGAGTACTGCTCCAACATCCGAAGGCAGTTTTGCTGCAAGTTTGACCATGAACTTTAATGATTCTGGATTGGATGAAATATTTTTTATCTCTTTAACAACAGTTTGACTGATTTTCTGACCCTTTTCAACAGCCTGCTTTGCAGATGAAATCATGGTGTTAAACGAGAAGAAAGGAGCTTGTTGTTTTATGTTTTTTTTCTCAAATGCCCTGGGTTCAGGCCAGGGTGCATCCGGATCGGTATCTGCCATTGAATGAAGGACATGCATAAGAGCAATACCGTCTGCAATACAGTGGTGGAGTCTGAAAAAGAGTACACACCCTTTTTGATAATTTTCAATAAGATGCACATCCCATAATGGTTTGTTGTTATCAAGACCAGTGGTCATAAGTTGACTGATCATATTCTGAAGTTCATTTTTATCCCCGGGCTCAGGCAATGCAAGTCTGTGCAGATGAGATTTCAGATCATAATGTTCATCTGTTACCCATTTTGGCAGTCCTAGGCCGGATGCAGGCATTACAACTTTTTGTCTGAACCTGGGAAAGGATGTCAGAGTTGCTTCCAGGGTTGCAAACAGTCGGTTATAATCAAGTGTTGATTCAAATTCCCAAAACCCTGTGATAACCATCAAATTAACAGGATCATCCATGCTGTACCAGAAATTATCCGCCTGTGTCATTGTTTTGGGCAATTTACACCTCCTTAAAGCATTATTCAAAGGCCTTTTTTAAAAATTATATAAAATTTTATCTTTGATACAGTGAAAAATCAACTATTAAAAATTTTAAAAATCTTGCCTTTTCAATTGTTATATATATATTATCATATTAATAAAAATTTCAGGGGGATAGATGAAATTCAGAAAAGAAACAGACAGTATGGGTGACGTGAATGTCCCAAAAGATGCTTATTTTGGAGCCCAGACTCAGCGTGCTAT
>CAXMTO010000221.1:0-10464 GCA_964196355.1 uncultured Myxococcota bacterium | reverse complement strand
ATAATTGCGCAAATAGTGTTGAAATTCCATTGGCAATCAGCTGCACAGGCTAGCATATCCGCTCAAAACTGACAAGAACATCTCTTTGCGAAAGGGAGCAGAATCAGTTCGACTTTCAACTGCAAACTCGATTATAAAGGTGGAATGAAATAGTATTGCAAACCAAATCAAAGTATCAACCAATCTACTATCAACACCCCACAAAGGGGTATACGTACCATGGTGATATATCTAACAACATAATTTTAAAAACCATTCCTCTATTTCTTGTTTTTTATTACAGAAGTTCAGGAGTAAGGTACTAAACCAGAAAGGAGTTTTAAATATGGATACACAAATCGAACTCACTGATTACATGGGGTTCCAGGGGCTACTCGACGATGAGGAATCCCTGGTCCGGCAGACTGCAAGGGCATTTGTCAATAAAGAGGTGATACCAATTATAGATGAGTATGCCCAGAAAGAAAAATTTCCTGCACACCTTGTCAAGATGATGGGAGAGCTGGGTTTCCTCGGGTCTAATCTGCCGGAAAAATATGGCTGTGCCGGGCTGTCCAACGTTGGCTACGGCCTTTTAATGTATGAGCTTGAACGGGGAGATTCCGCCATACGCAGTTTTGCTTCAGTCCAGGGTTCGCTCGTTATGTACCCCATTTTTGCCTTTGGCAGTGATGCACAAAAAGATGCCTGGCTGCCTAAATTGGCTGCGGGAGAGGCAATAGGCTGTTTCGGCCTTACAGAACCGGATTTTGGTTCCAACCCAGGTGGGATGCTCACTAAAGCCGAAAAAAACTCAGGTGGCACCTGGACACTGAACGGCACAAAAATGTGGATCACCAACGGCAGCGTGGCTGATGTTGCCATAATATGGGCCTCCACGGAAGACGGTATCCGCGGTTTCCTTGTGAAAACCGATACTGATGGTTTTTCTACAGTTCGGATGAAAGGTAAATGGAGTCTGCGTGCATCGGTCACATCAGAATTGATTCTCGAAAACGTCAGAGTCAGCGAAGAGGAATCTCTCCTGCCAAAAGTAAAGGGGCTGAAGGGACCGCTAAGCTGTCTCACTCAGGCGAGATACGGTATTGCCTGGGGCGCCCTGGGAGCAGCTGATAATTGCTACCAGACAGCGCTTGACTATTCGCAGACCAGAATCCAGTTCGACAAACCCATCGGAGCTTTTCAGCTGCAGCAGAAAAAACTCGCGGAAATGGTCACAGAGCTGACAAAAGGCCAGTTGCTTGCCCTGCAGCTCGGCAGGCTCAAAGATCAGAAAAACTTTACTCCTGCGCAGGTATCCATGGTGAAGATGAATAATGTAAAAATTGCGATGGATATTGCCCGCACTGCCCGCACTATTCTCGGGGCTAATGGCATTATGGGAGAATACCCCATAATGAGACACGCGAACAACCTGGAATCAGTCTATACCTACGAAGGAACTCACGATATGCACACCCTTATTATAGGCCAGGAAGTCACCGGCCTGTCGGCTTATCGATAAGTTGTCCTTGTTGTTCTATAAGAAGAGAAATTCGAGCATGGAGTGCAATTACAGCAGTGTCCACTTTAAGAATTCGATCGCCGATCGAACATTGAGTAAAGCCCTGTTGCCTGAATTTCTGCACTTCATAATCAACCCATCCGCCTTCAGGGCCAACAGCCAGAACTGCACGGCCAGACTCTCCGAACATCTTCTTCTGGGTCATATTCTGTCCTCCGGGATGTGCCAGAAGATGATGTTTGTAACTGTCCCTGATGGTGGGGTAATAATCCTCAACAAATGGCTTGAACTTGCGGTGCAGGCAGATTTTCGGGAGGCGGGTATCGACGGCCTGTTCCAATCCTTGAAGTAGAAAGGGTTTGAAACCGTTTTCCGATACAATTGACGCCTCCCAAAAGCTCTTTTCTACACGATTTGCATGTATCAGATAAATTACGCCCACCCCAAGTGCTGTCATCTGGCTCAATATCCTTTTTAACATGATCGGACGGGGTAACGCTAAAATCAGATCAAGCGGAGGTGTCATGATCTGCAAATCAGAAATTTCAAGACGGAGATCGACAGCAAACGGATATTTTTTCTTTATGGCAAGAATTTCACCCTCTCCTTTTCCACCGTTTACAATTCCTACCCTCACCGTATCTCCAACCTCGGAACGAAGAACTTTAACAATATGTTCTGCCCGATGGTCGGCAAGGTGGATGAGGTGATCGGTAATCTCGTCAGATTCAGCAAGTATAATATTCATTAATATCTTGAAATAATTTTGTAAGCAGGGGGGAATAGAGTAGAATGAGCTTCTGTTTCATCTCCATTTCCTGACATTTTCTTCTTTTACTTTAAAGGTGAGCTGCCTCTTAAGAATGAGGCCAATATTGCATGTTCCTACTCTATAACCTTCTTCAGCTTGCTTTTTTACCTGTTTTTGCACCACTGTTTCTGGTTGCGGCTTTGATAACCCCCAGATATCGAGGCCGTATAATTGCACGTCTTGGGGTCGGGACAAAAAAGAGCGTACCTCAACCTTCATCTGGGCAAATGACAATCTGGGTTCATGCTCTCTCTGTGGGTGAAGTGACCTCTGCTGTCCCTCTTCTTCGTGGAATGAGGAGAAAATACCCTTCTGGCAGAATTGTTCTCACTGTAGCGACACGTTCGGGGGAAGCTATCGCCAGGAAAATGCTTGGGGGAATTGCCGATCATATTATCCCCTCACCTCTGGATTTCCTGCCCGTAATTGCATTATTTCATGCCCGTATTCGACCGCAACTTTTTATCCTGGTTGAAACTGATTTCTGGCCCAACCTCCTTCTCTACCTACGATATAAAACAACCCCGGCCATACTTGTAAATGGCAGAGTCTCTGAAAAATCCATGAAAGAATATAAGCGGTTTGTTTTTTTCTTCCGCCCAATGTTCCGCTCCTTTCATTATCTCTTCATGCAGACAAAACTTGACATGCAGAACATGGTTAACCTGGGCATAGACAGAGGGAAGATCCATGTCCTCGGCAACTTGAAGTTCGATACTCAGGTTGTTGGGGAACAAGCCGTCCCTTCTTCCATATCAAGGCTTCTACCAGAGAACAAGCTTGTAATTACTGCCGGCTCAACTCACCAGGGAGAAGAGACTGTTCTTTTTGATGTAATAACAAAACTCCGAGTCGACCATCCGCAACTCTTACTCATCCTGGCACCAAGAAATCCAGACCGCGCCGATGAAATATGTGCACTTGCAAAGCAACATGGCCTGAGCATAATGCTCAGATCTCAGAACAGCCAGGCATCTTCGAATATACTTCTCATTGATACCATTGGCGAACTGGTATCGTTCTACGCCCTCTCCGACATCGCCTTTTTAGGTGGCAGCCTGGTAAGCGAAGGGGGCCACAACCCGATTGAACCGGCAATCCTGGGCATACCCGTTCTTTTCGGCCCAAACATGCAGGATTTCATGGAAATAGCAGTTTCCTTGATAAAGGAGGGCGGAGGTGAACAGATCAATGACCCGGAAACACTCAAACGTTCTTTAGCATCTCTTCTTACATCAAAAGAGCTCAGGCGCAAACGCGGTGCAGCCGCAAAAAATTGTGTTATCAGACAGCGCGGAGTGGTAGACGAGCATCTTGAACTCATGCAGACACTCCTGTGAACACTGTTTTTCAGCAACTCTCATATCACATCCTCTCCTCTGTCGCCCTCTCCTTCATCCTCGGTATAGCTTCAACGTCACTTGTGACCCCTCTCTTTTTTTCTCCTACCAGCGTTGTCAGTATCCTCTGTGTTGTATTTTTACTGACCGCAGTTCTCCACATGTTCAGGCAAAAACGGCCAGTATTTTTTCTGCTTCTTTTCCTCTTTTTCGGAATCGGTTTTTTGCACGCTCAAATACAATCGGTTCCTCCTGCCGGCAAAAATCATATCTGGAATACAATAATCGATCAACAGGAAGCTGTGGTCGTCAGCACTCTGCTTTCCATGCCTGAGTATAATGGGCGAACAAGTAAAATTGCAGTTTCAGTAAAATATCTGCGTCTTCGTGACTGGGAAATATTCACACCGGTTGCAGGAGATATTTTGCTGCAAATGGAAGGTCTATGGCCAGAACAGTTCCTTCCTGGAGACACTCTGGTATTACGTGCTGATCTGAAAAGGCCAACCAGTTTTAATTCTCCGGGAAGCTTTGATTTCAGTCAACACCTTGCAAGAAAGGATATCTGGATTACCGGATTTATACGCACCCCTCTGTTTATCAAAGAACTTTCCGAAGACAGCTCTTTGTTTCACAGGCTGCGTTTTTTCCCAGAACGAATTCGAGTGGCTATAGGAAGAGAAATTGACACCAGAACACCTTCTGAGTTGAGCGGCCTATATCGAGCCATTCTCCTTGGCGACAGATCCGGAGTAAGTGAGACTGTCTTAGAACAGTTCAAAGCAAGCGGTACAATGCATATTCTTGCTATCTCGGGAATCCATATGAGCATCATAGGCACACTTCTGTTTGGATTCTTTTACAGGATACTCAGCCTCTCAGAGACATTGCTCCTCAGGTTCAATGTTAAAAAAGCAGCGGCTCTTTTCTGCCTCCCCGTACTTATCTTTTACTCGATCATAGCGGGGTTCAATCCTCCCGTGGTTCGTTCTCTAATAATGAGCACGGTTGTCATTGCAGGACTCTGTATCGACAGGAAAAAATCAGCAAGTGATCTCCTCTTTTTTGCAGCTTTTCTCATTCTGACATTCTCGCCGCTGCAACTTTTCACAGCCTCTTTCCAGCTTTCCTTCACAGCCGTTGCTGCAATTCTTTTTATCCTCCCAACCTTAAAAGGGCTCTTAACCAATACTACTGAAAATGAATCAGAGCAAACTGTTATCCGCAAAATGATGAACTGGCTGCTTGCCGGATTACTGGTATCCGTTGTAGCAACCCTTGCAACCACACCGCTGTCTCTTTACTATTTCAACAGGATTTCACTTATTGGTCCATTAGCCAATCTGTTTTTAGAGCCTCTGATCTGTCTCTGGAGTCTCTCCTGTGGTGTTATAGCGATCCCACTCCTCTTTTTATTCCCGGAGACCGGGGCTTTTTCCCTCACTCTGGGCACTTATGGTCTAGATTTAGCACTGATGGCAGTCAATTTTTTTTCATCTTTTTCCAACTCGAACTTTCGACTCCCGACCCCGTCGGTCTGGCTGATTTTTTTCTATTATTTGTTTTTAATTCTCCTCGCTATTCAGGCGGGGCGAAAAAGATGGCTCACTTTTGGAGGCTTAGCTCTACCTTTTGCTGTCGCATCGATTTTACTGCATAACCCGGAAACGTTCACCATCGCCAGGAACAACCGCCCGTTGACTTTATCAATTCTCGATGTGGGCCAGGGCAATGCAACCTTTATCGAATATCCCTCAGGGCATCGGCTTATAGTTGATGGAGGAGGATCCGCTTATTTAAAGAAAACCACAGTCGGAGAAAGAGTTATAGCCCCTTATTTATGGACAAAAGGAATTTCACATATTAATGAAATCATAGTTACCCATCCCGACGCAGATCACTACAACGGGCTGCCATTCATCGCAGAACACTTCTCTCCGTCCGGTGTATGGCTAAACACCCTTGTCAGCAAAAATGTCTTTTTAAAACAGTTCCTGAAACAATTAGAAGAAAGAGGAATTACACCTCGCCTGGCAACAGATGGCCAGGAACTCAGGGAATATCCTGAAGCACTGCACTGTCTCGCAAATCCAAGTCTCTGGGAGAATTCCGGGTTTGCTCAAGACAGTCGAGAAGAGGGGAATAACGGTTTAATAGTACAGGCCTGCGCCAATAATATC
Organism: uncultured Myxococcota bacterium; assembly: GCA_964196355.1. GTDB lineage: Bacteria > Desulfobacterota > Desulfobulbia > Desulfobulbales > Desulfocapsaceae > Desulfomarina. Next base: position 4,629 of record CAXMTO010000221.1, on the reverse strand, counting down.
TGCATCCTCCTGCCGGGCGATATCAGTAAACATACTGAGCAAATTCTCGTTAGGAAAAAACTCCCTCTCCCTTCAAACTTTTTGCTCTCCCCGCATCATGGTTCAGCCACATCAAATTCAGAACAGTTTCTCCAAGCTGTTAACCCGGAATATATGATCGTTTCCGCAGGAAAGAACAGAGCCGCCACCTTTCCAAATCCAGATCTGAGCAGGATTTGTGATCTAAACAATATCAAGCTGTTACAAACAGCACAGCACGGGACAATCGAGATAGTGGCAACTTCCCGAGGATATCAAATATATGGATACCGAAAATTTAACGATAATCCTCTTGCAAAACTGAGCCGTTTTCTCATAGCAGAGAATACAACCAACTGACACCCTTCTTCACCACTATCTACCGCAGTACGTCATTATACTTCTGTGAAATCAGCAGGTGCTTTCCTTAAAAATTTCAAAAATTTAGATTTTTCAATCGAATTCGAATAGGCGTCATCTGGGCTGATCATTTTCTTTTGCAAAAGAATCATGATCGCATCATCAAGGGTCTGCATCCCGTATTTCTTTCCTGTCTGCATTGTAGAAAGAATCTGGAAAGTTTTTGAGTCCCTGATTAAATTCCTGACTGCCGGTGTTGCGATCAGAATTTCCAGAGCAGCACACCTCCCCTTCACATCAACACGTTTAAAAAGTGTTTGCGAAACAACAGCTTTCAGAGCATCTGACAGTGTGGATCTGACCTGCCCCTGCTGGTTGGCCGGAAAAATTTCGATTATACGGTCAACCGTTTTCATGGCGTTCATAGTATGCAGGGTCCCGAAGACCAGGTGGCCTGTCATGGCGGCTTCCATAGCGAGACTGATAGTTTCAAGGTCGCGCATTTCTCCAACCATTATAATATCAGGATCTTCACGAAGGGCTCCCCTGAGAGCAGCTGTAAAGCTCTTTGTATGGGTGCCCACCTCCCGGTGATTGATAATGCATTTTTGGCTCTTATGAACAAATTCTATAGGATCTTCAATGGTAAGAATATGATCTTTACGGGTCTTATTGGCCTCATCGACGATTGCAGCAAGGGTAGTCGACTTACCTGAACCGGTGGGACCAGTCACGAGCACAAGTCCTTTTGGCAAATGTGCAAGCCGGGGGACTACTTTGGGCAGACCTAGTTGTTCACACGTCAATATGTCACTGGGAATTTCGCGAAAAACAGCACCTACACCATATTTTTGTCGGAAAAAGTTACAGCGATAACGAGCAAGACCTGGAATTTCATAACCAAAATCGATATCACCGGTCTCTTCAAAAAGTTTAATTTTTTCCTCGGGACAGATCTCATAAAGCATCGCCCTGAGCTCATCGTTACCGAGCTTTTTAAACTTTACCCGTTCCATGTCACCACGAATACGAAGTATAGGCTGCTGCTCTGCGACAACATGTAAATCTGACGCTCCTTCATCGTTCATCAACTTAAAAAAACCGTCTATCTGAGCCATATCACTCCTCGAATATCAAAAATACCATTAAACCGCTATTCACTATCCAGTTCACCCTTCGGGCCAACAGATTTTTCCGCAGCTACTTCTTTGCCGAGCATTTGCAGTAGCTCACTACAGCTTCATGCCCGGTGCCTCGACCAGCGAAAAGCTTTGTTGGTCAGAAATCCGGGCTATACGACAACTGTTTTTTTGAAATAATTTACAATCTCATCCGTATCATCCATTACTTCAAAAAGAAGCATGTCATCACTGCTGATATTACCGTTACCAAGAAGTTTATCTCTAATCCAGTCAACAAGTCCAGACCAAAATTCACTGCCGACAAGAACTATTGGAAAAGGTTTTATCCGTTCTGTCTGAATCAGGGTCAACGCTTCAAAGAGTTCATCAAGAGAACCGAAGCCACCTGGCATGCAGATAAATCCCATAGAATATTTCATAAACATGACTTTCCGAACGAAAAAATACTTGAAATTCAACTGGAGATTGGCATGAGGATTAGGGGCCTGCTCATGGGGGAGATTGATATTCAGCCCTATCGAAAGGCCATCTGCCTCTCCGGCCCCCTTGTTAGCCGCCTCCATAACCCCCGGTCCACCACCTGTGACCACTCCGTAGCCGTTTCTCGCAAGTTCCGCGGCAATCTCTTCAGCTAAAAGATAATACTTGTCATCAGGCTGAGTTCGTGCTGATCCGTAAATGGTTACCACTGGAACGTCTATTGAAGACATGCCATCGAAACCTTCGACGAACTCAGACATTATCCTGAACATTCTCCAGGAGTCACCAATAACGGAATTATCCAGACAATATTTTGATTCTCTTCTGAATCTTCTTCTCTCATTTTTATCCATGGTTTACCTTTTTTGGTCAGTAATCTTTCAGGATACCCTTTGTTTTAAGGCGCTGTCTGATAATATTATAGAGTTTAAAACACTCTCGGTCCTCACCTCCGACCTTCTTGAACCAATTTAAAGCTCTTTTATAATGACCCATTTCCAGACAGCACTGAGCTAAAAAGAGTTGCGCCTCTGCTCTCAATTTCTGATTTTTAAGACACGGCTTCAGATTAATACGTGCTTCAGAAATCATACCGAAATGAATCTGTATATGGGCCAGTTCCAATCGATACAGCAGATTATTTGGATCAAGTTCCACACTTTTTTGACAAAGAGAGAGGGCAATCTCATCACCTTCTCCCTCTTCATGATACACTCTGCCAAGAAGGTGCATCGCACGATCGTCAAATTCATTGTTCTGCAAGGCTCTCTGCAGCCACTTCACGGCCTGTCTGTTCTGATTGAGACCGTAATAACTTCTGCCAATACTAAAAGTTACAGTTTCTGACTGTCGACCTGAAACACAAGACTCACGCCAGGGAACCAGATAATCCAGCGCAAGCTGATAATCACCTGTCTCAGAGGCAAGAATACCAATATGTCGTTTAAGATCACTTTTTAGCGTATGATCATCAGAATCATCTTCAGAAACACAATCTAAAGCCCTTTTAAAACAGGCTTTTGCTGTCTCTTTCCTATCATCATTCAATTCACCAAGACCGATATTATACAAAGCCATAAAACTGTTTTCGTTCAAGTCCAGAGCTTTTTCAAAACAAGCCATGGCTGCTGATAATTTATTCATCATGGTAAAGGTGACGCCAAGGCTGTTATACAAATTGACGTTGCCCTCGTCACATCTAAGCCCGCGCTTATATTCTGTCACAGCTTTAACAAAATCACCATCACTAAAATAAATATCTCCAGTGATATTAAGGCTGACTGCATCAAAAAGCGCCATCCCACTTTTGCCAAAAAAGGCAGCGTGAGACAGGGCTTTACGACAGTTATACGGAGTTGTCGATTTTTTAAAATCACTAAATGGAAAACAGGCGACGCCAGCCGAAACACTCTTCCTGGAATCAAGGTCTTTGCACTGTAGTACTATGTTCTTCGCCCATTCCAAAGCTGCTTGCCCTTCGCTTCGATTTAGATACACAATTAAATCATCCCCAGAGGGCAAAGCAGTCTCCATGTCTAAAAGAGGTCCTACTATTTCAACCGCAGGATAATTTGCATTGTCGCTTCTAAAATGCACAATGCTGAACTGATCAGAATTCCGCCACAATCCCCGCAACCTGCGAATAAGATTTTGTTCCGGCCTCACCAGTGGATGATTTTCAGGGTAGGCAAGCAATCCATAATCACAAAAACCGAAAGGTCCTCGTTTTACAGCAACGCGTAAGGCTGTCCATGCCTCATCGAGCAATTGTCTGGCAGGCACGACATGCATATCCTCAAAACTTCCCGAGTTGGAACAACTTGTACCAATATGAACCCGGAGTAATCCTTCTCTTTTAAGATAAGTTACGAGAGAAGATGCAAATTGCGAATACGTTTTTCCTTCATATAATTCGAATACAATTGCAAACATGCCATTTCCGAGATGGTGAATAATTGCCCCATCCGAAATAAAGTTTTGAAGGGCCAGACCACATTTATACAGATGATTTGCAATCAAATGATACGATGATTTTCGCGAGGATACCTCTACCAAAGTCAACTGAACAGGCTTACCTGCAGAGGAATCGCCCAGGAGAGAATACAGGTTAGAAAGGTTTAAAAATCCTGTCTGCTCGTCCACTCTTGCCTGTTTTAGAAGAAGAAATTCACCCCCTATCTCAAGTCGAACATCATGTAACCACCCATCTTGTACTCTTTGAGTAAATTGAGGATCCAATTTTGAGAGGAGAGCAACAGCAACGGTTTCATCAAGTAAACTAAAAGGTATCATGAGAAAATCATGATAAATCCTGCACTCACTCACGCTTTTATAAACAGCAGAAAAAAGCGAAACCAGTTCATTAACGCTCTCGTTTCTCACCGAGGTTTTCAGCTGATTCTCATTAAAGATAAACTTCACGTCATTCGCTGTCGGAATTTTCCTCAACACGATATCGGTAAAGGCCCTGGAAAAACGCTGGAAATCTATGGCCGTCAGGTGTTGATTACCTGACGGTAAAGGAAATGGTTCAATCACAATTTTATTTTCTGGGAAAAATGGTTAACAACAAATCAATAATTTCAGGTATCTCTGTCTCTTGAATTGTCCGAACATCAAGAAGATAACG